>JAUVYH010000030.1 GCA_030603165.1 Fidelibacterota bacterium | reverse complement strand
TCCAATCCCGCCTCTCTTGTTTTTCCATTTTCATTCATCATAACATAAATATTTCACTATTATTTTTCAATCATTAACTCTTCCTTCCTAAATCGTTCCAAACAGTAAAAAATGAAAATTCCTATACAATTAAATTATTTTTGAGACTTTCTTCTTCACCGGCAATCATATCTAAAATATGCAGTATTGTTGGAAGTTGTTTAATTTCTTCAGGTGTCATTGTCTTCATTTATTCTTTCTTAATTCATCAAGATCAATATTGTTTTTTATTATATGGTCAATATCTTGAAGTAGTTTTTTACAAATGTCCTGTAGAAGTTTATCTCCAATTTTTTCCGCTATTATCAAAGCTTTTTCTCCATATTTTTTTGCAGGCTCCAATTTCGAAAGATTATAATAAACAGATGCTATCTTTTCCAAACTTTCAGCTTCTCCACTTTTATCATGAGCCTTTTCGAAGAAATCCAATAATAAATTGGCACAGTTCATTGCTTCTATAAAATTCTTGTTTTGATTATGAAGGCAGTATCGTAAATTGTATAAAAATTTACGCATTGTGGAATCTGGAGGCGTTAATACCTCAATTTGTTTGATCAAAACATGAGTTTCTTTGGTCATCTTTAAAGAAAGATATGTGTTAGCCCTTTCATATAAAGCCATTACCAATCCTTGGGTAAAGTTTAATTCTTTAAATACTTTTTCTGCTTCACGAAAATGATCAACTGCCAAATATAAAAATCTGTGACCTCTAAAAACAAATCCAAGTTCCATCAATGTTTTACCCTCTATTCGTTTATTCTTATTTTTCTTTGCTATAAACAGTGCTTCACTATAATATTTTATTGCCTGATCCCATTTCCCCGTTCTTATTAAGACATTTCCATATGTAATTAATTCAAGGGCAGCGTTTTCCTTCATGTTTATTTTATTATATAGCCTGATTGCTTTTTTCACACTCTCTATTGAAGTTGGATAATCACTAATATTTAAATATGAAGTTGCCCTACAGCTTTCAATTTTCGCTTTCAAATCATCGTTTGCTTTAAAAGGAATAATCTGTTCAGCACTTTGACAGCAATCAATACTTTTCAAAAATTGCCCCATATTATTATACACACAGGCAAGATTTATATAGTAATAAACCCATAGAATATGACTTTTGGGGATTTTTAACAGTAGTTGATAAGCTTGTTGAAGAAATGAATAAGCCCGCGTGCAATTACCATCATCCAAGGCTTTATTGCATTTTTTAATCAAAGTATTTATTGATTGAAATATATTCATAAAAACTTCTCAATCTATTCTAAATTTATCAATCTCTCTCATAATTCTATCAGTCTCATAGAGAGCAACAATGATCTTCTGATAGTGTAAAATATCATCAAAACTCAATTCACGTCCGCGGCGGTCTTTGAGCCATTTCTGAGCAGGCTGGTAGCCGCCAATGTAGAACTCCCATGCAGCAAGCGGGATATTATCAAAATACTGTTGGTCATTTATCCAAATGCGACCTGTTTGATTTTCCGGATCGGTAATTTCCCAATCGTTTTTACTGAGTTTTCGGGTAATGACATTATCCCCGTTTTGTGGATAAGTAGTTATGTATTGCTCGACTTTTGGAGATTCCAATAAATGTATTTGACGAATTTCTCCACCCAATTTTACCAGTTGCCAGAAGGTTTCCCGGTCTTTTGGATAAGGCACTCTCGGGAAATCTATTTTCAGGAATTCTTTGTATTTTTCTCGGTAAGTTGGTGAATGCAAAACGGCATAGATATAGTCCAGAATATCAATTGGCGCAAAGGTGTTTTCGGTTTCTTCTTTTTCAGGAGTAAAGATTAAACTGAGTTTTTCTGCTATTTGATTGACTATTTCTGAATTTAGGTTTGGAGTTCTTGTTTGTTTTTCGACTGATTGTTGGTCATTGTTTTCAGAATATAGGTAAAGTGGAAAAATCAATGGTCCACCTCTACGAAACATATTGGTATCTGTAAGATGCTTTGTAATAAATGAAGCATCAAAATAGTTTGTGTTTATCGCTTGAGATTGTCGAACAAGTATAAGACCTATGTTTGCATACTTTAGATGAAAAATTGTTTTCGCTCTTGAACGCCCTAATAAATTAATATCGTTATATAACCATCTTACATCTAGTGGTCGATAAGAATATATGTTCTCAAAATTTGGATTGTATTCCAATGCTTCGAATTTTTCGGTAACACTTGTTCTTAACTCATTTTCTGTAAAATTTGTAAGAAAAGCATCACCATGAGTTTTTATCCCACTTGTTTGAAAAGGCATCAATTGAATTACAGGAATAAAATTGTCATATATTTTCTTAATACTATCATCAACGAATTTAAACAGGTAATTAGTTTTATTAATTTTAACTTCTCTCCAATGAATAGCTGCAAGGGAATTATTTCGGCAAAACATATATTTTTCATTTCTCTTACCTAGCAAATCATATGTTTTTAATGATTTAGAGACACCTTTCTTTTTGATAAATAAGGATATGCAAACTCCTGGCTGAATATCAAAAATATTCTCATCAGGTGTTCCATCCTGCATAATTTCTTTACGTTTCATGCTCCCATGCAAATCCAATATATAAATTCTATTAAACGAGTTATAGAGACTCTCTCTCATTGAATGATGGATAACACCATCTAAATAACTATTATTAGTAATAAATGCTAAAATACCCTCTCCATTTTTATCAATGTACTGTTGACCATACCTTATAAATTTTATGTAATCATCAGATAAAGGTTGAATATTTCTTTCATTTAAATTCTTTTTATAATCATCCATCAATTTTTCAATCCAGTGTCCTTTATTTGAACTACTTATTGAATACGGCGGATTTCCGATTACACACATAACGGGCGTATCACGCTTAATATGATTTGCCTCGTTTGCCTCTGTAGAGAGCCAATTGGCAAACAGCGTGCCTGTATCCGGGTGGTGTTCTTCCAATGAGTTGGTAAGGAATATTCTGAACCGCTGCTCTTTCTTCGGTTTGTAGCCGGTTTCCCGGAGCAGTAAATCCAATTTTAGATGAGCCATTGCATAAGAAGCCATCAATAACTCAAATCCATTCAGGCGGGGTATCAGATGGTTTTCCACATAGTTGCTCCAAATCCCCTGCTGTCCTGCAAACTTCTTGTAAATGTGTTTTACTATTTCCGCTAAAAATGTCCCCGTACCGGCAGCCGGATCAAGAATCTGAACTTTATGGACTTCCTGTTTGATACGTTTATACCCTGTCGGAGAGCGCTTATCAGGTGTTTGCGTGTCAATTTCTATTGTGGTTTTGGAAGTGTCCGCCAGTCCTTGTGGTAAGCCAAATTCGGTTTTTAGAATATCGTCAACGGCGCGTACAATAAAATTGACCACGGGTTCAGGTGTGTACCAGACGCCCCGGCTCTTGCGCAATTTCGGATTATACTCTGCCAGAAATTTCTCATAGAAATGAACCATCGGGTCGTTTTGTTGTGTAGCGGAGCCAAAATCTTTCAGCAGATCGGCAACATTTGTCGCTCTGAAAATTTCAGCCAGAGCATCAACGATCCATTTAATCCGGTCATCCAGGTCATAGCCGGCAATATATTGAAATAGTTTCCGTAAAAAGGGGTTTGTTCTCGGTATCAGTTCGGCGGCTTCCTGCCGGGAAAAATCTTCCAGGGTTCTGTCATGCAGCCGGGCGGCAAACATGCCGTAAGCAATTGTCTGGGCATATATATCGGCGAATTCACTTGGCGTTATATCATGAATTAAAACATCTTTGAAGGCTTTCATCTGCTCTTTAAGCGTACTGTCCGCTTCATTATCTTCATCACTCAACAAAGCCTGTTCAATTACGGTTTCCAGCAGTCTTGCTTTACCAGCCATCATTTTAGATAATGTCGATGGTGATTTGATGGTTTGCCCGACATAGGTGCAAAAGTTTATTATGAGATCGGTGAAGGCGCCGAAATTTTCCGGTTCAGGATGGAGTTTGCCCTTTTCAATTTCTGCAATTTTAATAGACGTTATGAATTTTCCATCGATATATAACCGGAAATCAAGATAATCGGTAATGATAAGGTTCTGGAGCGACTTTTTATAGCGGTCGAATTGCTCTTTGTATTCCTTGCTGTCAAGGGGCTTGCCAATGTCCTTGGCTTCAATATAGCCAACCGGGATATTCCTTTTTGTAATGATATAGTCTGGAGCGCCGCAAGCGACTCTGGCAGGTTCATTAGTGGCGAGAACACCCGGAGCAAGGTTTTCCACAAGACGCTGTAAATCTCCACGGTAACTGTGCTCTGTGGAAATTCCGGTTCCATATCTTGTATTGATATTCTGCAAATAATCGTTGATGTGTTTATTCATAATTCCTTACTATTCATGTTCTTGTTTTTTTCTTATCCAGCATCCAGTAACCAGTAACCAGCAACCAGCATCGCACGGTTTTCCAATGGCTTCGCACCGTCAGTCCCCATCCCGGTTTCCCGGAAATTTGACTGCGGTACTTTATTTTTCTACCCCAAGTTCGAAAATGTACCACGTTGATATGACGTTATTGAATTTATATACAAAGTGCAACTGTTTTGTGCATAAATTCGTATCCGGTACCGAGACTTGACTTAAGACTGCCATATCAAAGAACATAAACCGATCTCCAAACTTTGCCGGCAGGCTTGAGTTAAGTCGAATCGCTATCGCCCTTAACTCAAGTCGTCTCAAACATTCACGCTTATTCAAAAAATCATTCCATGCCGCCTTAAGTCAAGGGCTGAAAAACAATTATTCATCAAAATCAATTAAAAGCTCTTTTATGGAACTATAATTAAAATCATCTCTATCGTCCGAATAAGATAACTTATAAGCATCCGGTGAAAAGTAATAGGATTCTCTAACTGAAGGATCAAACAATTTACCTTTTCGAAGACCGATCCATTCGAGATAATTCGAAAATTCCCAGTGAGATAAATCGTCAACCAAACCAGCATTCGTTGGATTCAAATGTATATACCGGATTACATAGATCAGGTAATTATCGCTATCAATTGCTTTGTGTTGCAATTTATTGCTCATCAAGCGGCCAGATCGTTGATACTTATTATTATATCGCTGAACATAGCCGGATAAGAGAGAGTTGAACAATAGATTAACAGGTTTAGCAGAATTCTGTTTGATGAGAAAGTGGAAATGATTCGGCATTAGGCAATAAGAGAATACTGATAACGAATATTTTTCAGTTAATTTTTTAAATCGTTTAAGAAAATCCCAATAATCCCCATCTGCACGATATAGTAGTTCACCGGCGACACAGCGATTATAAATATGGTAAATACCATTTTTAATAAAATTTTCCTGTTTTACTCTGATGATTTCCTCCTTACTCGATAATGACTTGACTTAAGCCTGCCATATCAAAGAACGAAAACCGATCTCCAAACTTTGCCGGCAGGCTTGAGTTAAGTCGAATCGCTATCGTCCTTAACTCAAGTCGTCTCAAGCACTCACGCTTATTAAAAAATTCATACCATGCCGCCTTAAGTCAAGGGCTGGCGAACCTATGGTAGAAATAAACGCCGGAACTGTATTGCGTTGCATCCCATCGAATTGAATGGCGTCGGGCTTGTTGTTTTTCATTGACCAATGTTTCTGCCAGGCAACCGTTTATGTCATACAATACAAGATGAACTTTAGACTCTTTTGGTATATCATACCTAAATGTTATTAGTCTTTCCAACAAATAAGATCCTACTTCACATAAGCCATTTTGATAACCCTGGTGAAATCCCCGGCATGAAACACCGCCAGATAAATACCAGTGCTAACCAATTTCCCTGAATTTGTTTTGCCGGACCAATGAACATTATACCATCCGGGAGCATACATTCCATCGATCAGGGTCAGAATCTCACGCCCCATGATATCATAGATCACGAGTTGAACATTTGTAACTTCAGGTACTGCAAAACGGAGAGTGGTCGTTGGATTAAATGGATTGGGAAAATTCTGGTTCAGTGCATAAGCATAAGGCAGTGATTGGGTTGCTTCAATACCGACCTGACCGCTTACGGTAAAATGCCAGATTTCGTTACTCCAGGTTGTGTCGATATTGTCCGTAGCATAAACGCTCCAACTGATGCAGACATCACGCGGCACTGCAATGTCCAGAATATTGAGGTTGATATAACTGGTGTCGCAGTCGGTGACATACTCAAAATTATCTCTTCTCAGAAAAATTCCATAGCTGAGTGTATCGTGTTCAGTATCGGTTGAATTCTCCCACTGAAATACCATAACCGTATCAGAATTATTTATCGTAGAATCTGCCGGAGCAATTAAGCTGAATGCTGACGGCGGGTCATTTACCGGATACACGTCCAAAGTAAATTCGGTGGAATCTCTAAATTCGCCATCATCCACAATTACATGGATATTGGTTGCTCCGAACCAGTTTAAAACCGGCATGAGAGTAAGAAGTGAATCATTGCTTATTTCTACTATTACCGCATTGGTATCACTAAACGCAGTAAAGGTTAAGTTTTCACTATCGATATCCTCAGCTGAGATCATTAGAGTGAGAGAATCGTCCTCTAACATGTTCGTGTCGGGCATACAAACTATCAGCGGCGGGTCATTAACCGATTCAATTGTAATGAAAACATCCATTGTATCGGTGAGTTCGCCATCTGAAACGATAACACGGAAATTGGTGTCCAACGTGCCTTCAAGCGGAACACCATTGACGCTATCCGCATCGGCATTCAACCAAGAAGGCAAATCCACAAAGCTAAGACTAAGGGTCGAATCTTCAGGGTCGATAGCTGTTGCAGTATAAGTAAAAAGAACATCTTCAACCGCTGACACACTATCAGGAGAAGTAATCACTGGTGGGTCATTAACCGGTGTAACGGTGATGCTTACATCTAAGGTATCGAACAACACTCCGTCATAAGCAAGCGCTTGAAAAGAACCTTCCAATATACCCTCTGTCGGAATACCAAAAACGGAATCTGCATCTGCTGATAACCAAGCAGACAAATCCGTAAAAGTAAAAGTAATCGGCATGCCTTCCGGGTCTGTAGCCGTGGCATGATAGACAAAATATTCATCCTCTACCGCATTAGCATGGTCTGAAGAGCTTATCACCGGCGGGTCATTGACCGATTCAATCACCAGGGTAAACGGAATTAGAATCTCAGCTTCATCAGGGTCATTGCTTGTAATTTGTAAGCTTACGGTATAAGTACCGGCAGTTAAATCCCCGGCATTAAAACTCAAATCAATAATCAAACTATCGCCGGGAAAAATCTCTTCAGATGTGCAATTAATATCCAGCCAGGTCGGGGAAATAGTCAGGGTGTCACCGCTTACAAATGCCAGGTTGAATAGCAGAAGATCGATTCCAGTGTTGTAGATTATTAATGACTGAGTGTCAGATTCACCGAGCTCAAGCATCTGCCGGACAGAATCCTGAGACAAATCAATATCCGGTAATGCCTGCCTGCTAGTGATTCCACCATTCTGTGTTCGTGCCAGGGGGACGCCTTCATTTAACAACAAGTTGTCAAATTTTACCCAGCCGTTTTCACCTATGTAATATTCATCGGTGATCTGAAATTTGAGCATAAATATCGTTCCACCGGCTGAAAACCCGGTCGCGCCGGCGCCTGCTAATTGAATAATATTATCCAGGGTAGTATGAGAGAATGTCCAGCCCTCCGAAAATGTTCCGGCAGTTACAATTTCTATGAATTCCAGCTCGGGCGATTTATAGCTGAATGTTGCTTCGATAGCATTTACCGATTGCCCGGATGGCAGCTCGTCAATAAAAACCGGCAGTAGAAAGTTCAAACCGATGGGTCCGGTAGTATCCGGTATAGTTACCCAGGTATCGTAGATCTGAATATTTGAGGTCGAGCGTGAAGAACCGAACGAATCAGCGACGGTGACATAGACCGTGCCGCTATGAAGCGCGGTAAACAAGCCTGTAGAGTCAATCGTTGCTACAATGCTGTTCGATGTTGTATAGTTATAAGGCGGAATACCACCGGTGCCTGAAAAGCGTAAAGTATCGCCGGCAGTAAGAGGAGAGGAAGAAGAGGGAGTAATCCCCAGGGTAGGTGGACTAAGAATTGAGAAATAACCGTTATCAAAACCGGCGGGAACATCCTCATTAAAAATTACATCATTGAAATTAATGTAAGTTCCACCGGTATGTTCAGACGAAACAACAAATCGAATAATCATCAGTGTACCGTTTCCGGATATTGGAGTAGTTCCGGCAAAGGCGATGTCGGTTCTGTTTAAGGTTGTGTTTATTGCTACATCGGGAAAGGATTCCAGCAGCGTCCCGGTTTGAATGACTTCAATTGCAGTAATCCGGTCAGTATAGTAACTCAGATAAAACTGTCCGGAATATATATCTATGTCGGACAATTCTCGATATGTGATCGGAATATCAATAGTGTCGCCCTGCCAGGCGCTGGTATCCGGCAGACTCAATGTTAGATTCAGTACTTCAATATATCCGGTAGTGGTATCGGTTAATCCCGCTGAATCGCTGATACCGACCAGCGTAAATCCCCGATCAAGCGCTTTTAACAAGCCGTTGTTGCTGATCGATGCGACATTTTCATCGCTAACCGACCATTGATACGGAGCCGTTCCATCACCACTTACCGTAAATTGCAACGAATCACCCACCAGCATGGTTTTGCTGTCCGGACTGATATTGATTGCCGCCACAACCGGATTACTTATACTTATATACCCATTATCAAAAATAATTTCCGGGCTGCCTTCATTAAAATAGTTGTTCTCCGCTCCATTAAAATTGATGTAGGCGCCGCCGCTGGAAAGCATTTCAAAGCGGATATAGAATAAAATGCCCGTCCCCGTTAATGGTGAGCTCCCGGCGCCGGCAAGCGTCACCAATCCCGGCACGGATGTATTTATTGTAGGGTCGCCAAAGGATTCAGTGAGAGTTCCGGCAGAATACGCCGATACTCCCTGCATTCTACTTGCATAGAATTGAAATTGCAGACGGTAGGAATAAATGTTTTCACCGGTCAGGCTGGAGTCCGCATAAACCGGAATATCAATGAAATCGCCAACTGTGGCGGTGCTGTCGGGAACACGGAGTCCGATCTGCTTACCAAACAGACTAACACCAAATAGAAGCAGGGGGAGAACTATTTTCCAAAGATTTATTTTTTTCATAAGATATTGCCTTCTGAATAGGTTGTCATAATTACCCGTATCTCTCCAATGCTCTATTTCACAAGGGTAATTTTTCGGACTTTGACAAAATCTTTAGCTACAAGTCTCACAAAGTATATTCCACTTTTTACCGGGGCGCCATATTTATTTAAACCGTTCCAGACTACAGAATATCTGCCGGCGCTTTTTGATCCATCAAATAATACGCAGGTTTCCTGACCCAGCATGTTATAAACGGAAAGCCGGCATTTCTCGGCGTTCTCCGGCAATTCATAAACGAGAGTAGTACTGGGATTGAAAGGATTTGGGTAAGCCGGTTTTAAAGTATATTTCGTGGGAACGCCCAATATTTTAATTTCACTGGATTGAGCGCTTTCAGTCAAGTCGGTTTCATTCGCCAGAAATCGAGTAACTGTTAACAAAGTGTTAAGTTCGCCGCATACATTTTTTCCGACAGCAAGCGTGATGTTGGCAATAATACCATCGCTCGCCAGGGGCTCCGTACCGGCTGCCGCCAATCGAATTTCGCCTGATGCTTCGTCAATATGAGTCAAAACCTGCATTGCGGCAAGTTTCTCCGTCGTGACTATTTCAGTTGCCGTCAGCAATTCCGGATCATACTTTATTACGATCTGCATAGCCGACATAGCTCCTGTACCGTTAAGGCTCACCGGCGCTGTTATGGTCTCGCCATGATCTGCTGTCAGGTCAGGGAGACTCAGGCTTATATCTGAAAGCAGCTGCCGGTTTCCTGATATTTTATATAGCTCTTCCGCCGGGAATCCCTGGATCAGACCCACGGCATATTGAAGAATGTAAGAAGCGTCAAAAGCGGTCACCGAGCCGTTGCCGCTGACATCCGCCACCAGCAGTTGTACTTCATTTAAACTGAGTGAGCTGACCGAGTATTGCAGAATCAAAGCCGCATCGTAGGCTTGCACGCTGCCGTTTAAACTAACATCGCCTGTTATCGGATTATGTGAGTTATCAGATAGCCAGGGGGTGAAATCCACACCGTCAGAAACCTTGTCGCCTGTGCCAAGGGGATTATCGGCATGTTCCGGACCGGAATTGTCGCCCCACCAATTGTTTTCGGCATTAATTGTATTTGTGCCGTTATCGTTTTTGACGGCATAGTAATAATTATCATTAAAATCGCAATAACTAATAACCGGGTTGGATGTGACTGTTGTAATGATACCGTTATTATTGTTGGTAAAAGAGCAATACTCTATGGTAGGACTGGCGCTGTTGGTGTTCACTGCACCGTAAGATGTGTAATATCCGGCATATCTGAAAATACAGTGTTTCAATTTGGAATAGGGCGCCAGCGAGTAATTCCCAAATGTAATGCCATACCAGTTGCCGTGGCTCGGGGTTGTATAGGAACTGTCGGCATTGGTATCACCGCCATAAAAGTCATCCTTATAACTGGTAAAAACGATATTGCTGTCGCTGGTGGCGCCGCCCAGGGCAAGCAAGCCTTTGTTAACAGTAATAGACCCGCTGTTATAAAATTTACATACAACTCCCGGCGATATCGTCAAGACTGCGCCTGTTCCAACTGTAAAACTACCAAATAAATAGGGGATGTTATTAATACCGGCAAAATTGCGTTTCGTCAGCGTAAAATCCTGCGACAGGGTTTCATTAATAATCTCAATTCCCCGATATGTCGTGCCGGAAATTGTGTTGTTTTCGGTAACTGAAGGATAAGAGAGAATCGAAGCCCTTATTGGCGTCTTGGAAAGGTCTTTGAAATGACAGTCTTTAATTGCCGGCGCAGAAACGCCGTTCAATTCCAGACCATAACTTTGATACTCAAACAAAGTATTGTTTATGGTGGGTGAAGCGCTGTTCAAGTCCAGCCCGTAAGATTTGTGTTTAATAATACAGTGATTTATCTGGCTGGCGTCATCGCTGCTGTTTGTAAAATAGAATCCATAATTATAACCACCACTGCCAGTATCTCCATTTTGTTCCGTATCTTCAGGATTGCCGTACATGTCATCACTCAAGCGCGTTAAAATGACCGGTTCTTCCGCTGTCCCATTCACTTGGATATTTCCATTGACGTAGAACCCGTAATTTTTAAAAACCGTACCAGCGGGAATAGTTATTGTTGTACCGGAATTAATTGTAATTTTTTCTTTCAGGACATAGGTGATATTTTCATACCCGGCAAAACTCCTCTGTGAAATTGTATCGGATTGAGATAGGGTTTCACTTTCAATATCGATCGCAATCCTACCAACATTCTCGATAGTGTTATTGGAAAAAGTAGGGTCGGCGAATATATTCATGGTAATCGGCGCATTGTAAACATTAATTATTTCATTATTTTGAATGGTGGGACTGGAAGAATTGAAAATACCAAAAGCGTAGCTGTAGTGGTATGTCACATTATAAATCCCGCAATTCTGAATCGTCGGGTTCGCAGTACCGTAAAAACTGAAGGCATTTCCCTTTACCTGCTGAATCACACAGGAATCGACAGATACATGGGCGCTGGTTATACTGATGCCCCTACTGTAATTAATTTCGCAATGTTTGAGGATGTTTACACTATCAATGGCGTCATCATAGTAACAAATATTGCTCCAGTTTCCGGCAGAAGGTGTGCTGGCATTGCCATCATTATTTGTGTCTCCACCAGAGGCATCATCGCTTAGTGAAGTGAACACGACTTTCTCACTTACCGTTCCCACTGCGCTCAAGCCGCCGTGAACAGAAATACTACCGGTGAGTTTGATGACCACTCCCGGATCCACAGTTAACACCACACCGGGACTAATAGTGAGACTGCCAATGATATAGGCAATGTTACTGATTCCGGCAAGGTCTCGTTTTGACAAAGTTGCATCGGAAGAAAGCGTTCCCTCCAATAATTTAAGCCCCTGACTGCCGTTCCCGTTGAAAGTAATATTGCTGAATTGAGGATTGGATTTGATCGACATGGCAATCGGGTCGGAATTGCAATTTTGGATCGTCAGGTTGTTAATTACAGGCGCCGAGGTTCCTTCGCACTTGAGTCCATAAGAACTGGATTTTTCAATAATCGTATTGTCAATAGCCGGCGCAGCATTAATAAATCTTAATGTTCCATCCTGCCCGTAATAGTATCCGCCATACCGGAGTTCACAATAGTTTAATTTTGAATAATTATCGTCGCTATTTTCATTAAATTGAAAAGCTCCCCAATTCCCAGGACTGGGAGATGTTGCCGTACCGTCACCGTTGGTATCCATGGGATTGCCGACATTGTCATCCTTGTATGATGTAAAGATAATTTTTTCGCCGGCTGTTCCCTCGGCTTTAAACCCTCCATTAACATATATACTGACGCGATTTTCCATTTTTATTATGACACCGGGATCAATGGAAAGATATGTATTATCGCCGATTGTCAGGTTGCTTAACAGTATGTAGGTAATATTGTCATAACCGGCTACATTTTTCTTATGGATAGCGCCGTTTTGCTCTAAGGTTCCTCCGAAAAGTCCCAGGGCAACCAAACCTGTGTTTACAAAACTGTTTCCGGAAAAAGTTGGATTAGCAGAAACTTCAATCGCAAAAGGTGTATATCCTGCTTGCGTGTTTGTAATCGTATTATTTGTGATGACCGGCTCGGCGCCCTGATAACAGGCAATAGCGCGGGAACTGTTATTCATCTCGCAATTTGAAATGGTTGGGTTGGCATCCTTAACGGATACTACCGCGTAGCCGTAAGATGATCTTGCATAACTAAAGCGGCAATAGTTCAGAATCGAATTGGAACTACTGCCCGAGGCAAAGTTGATTCCCCCCATATTTCCAACAGACGGAGATGTCTGGCTCCCATCCCTGTTGGTATCGCCGGGATTACCGTAATTATCATCTTTAACGGAAGTGAATGTTATCATGCTGTCCGCTGTAGCATCGGCTATGAGTGTCCCATTTACGGTTATACTGTAACTGCTTACAGCTTTGATTACAATGCCTTTATTAATTGTTAAAGTCATATCTGCCGGTACGGTAATCGAGATCAGCATCAGGTAAGTCATATTGGGAACATCGGTCATGGATCGGATCGACAGGACGGCGTCGGCAGTCAGGGTTCCACCTAACAATCCGATGGCGTCATACTCATTATCGGCAAAAGACAGGGTGTTATTTGCCATAGTGGGATTGGCTTCAAATGACATGGCAATGGGCGTTCTTTGACTTGAACCGATAGTGTTATTGGTTAGTATCGGATTTGAATTATTCTGAAGATAAAGCCCATAGTAATTATAAGAAATGTCGCAACTGTCAATCGTCGGGCTGGCATTATACATTGAAATTCCACCAGTTGAACCGTAGCCGGCGTATCTTACCTTACATCGACGCATGACGCTGGCTGTATCCACACTTGTGTCTTTGAATTTTATTCCATACCAATTACCGGTTGCCGGGGCGGTTGCGGTGCCGTCATTATTGGTATCGCCACCCCAATTATCATCTTTTTCAGATGTGAAATAGATGTATTCACCAACATCAGCGTTGGCAATAAGCGCGCCCTCAATATTCAGGGCATCATGATAATTAAACTTTAAAATATTGCCTGAACCAATTTCCATCTTACCATTCTCCAAAACCCGGTAATTATCACGGAAATAATAGGGAATATCCACAGAGGGTAGAACCCAGTGATTACTGTTGCTGGTATGATAAACATAAACAGCATCTTGCGTATTGCCGGTAAGATCCACCGATCCACTGGTCGTGATTGTCCCCGGCGCTCCGTAATAGATTGGCCAGCTGCAGCTTGTAATTGTCACTTCATCAAGATTTACAATGCCTTTGTAGTTAACACAAACTCCATAATTTGTAATTGAAGAAATCGTTGAACCGCTTATGCTCAGAGCAGCGTCATCGCTGTTCATATAAACACCATGGTTGTCACAATTGCTAATAGTTATATTAGTGGCAGTTAAGCGGGAAGCGCCATACATTAAAATACCATAATCCCAGTTGCTGATGGCAACATTATTAAGGATTGCCTGGGTTGAAGATGCACCATCATGCAGATAAATTCCTGCGCCTGAACTGTTTCCGGTAATTTGTCCGTTGGACATATTAAGAGTTGCATTACGGCTCATTTCGATTCCATTTGAAGAAATATATAACAGGTCGGTTCCGGCAAGAGTTACCGAGCCGTTATTAATATTCATATTCTGGGCATACTGATAATTACAGTCAGTGAGAGTTGCCGAAGCAGCATAAGTGGAACTGCCAAATAAAATACCACTCCAGGCGCCGGCGGCGGGTGTTGTTCGTGATGTAGTGAAAGTTGCTTCAGTCGCGACCAGATTTCCGTAAATAGTCAAACGTTTGCCGTCATTAAATTTTACGACTACTCCAGCCTTGATAGTAAGTGTACAGGTGTCGGGAATTGTTATATTACTGATAACGGTGTAGGGACTTCCCGCTAATGTCAGCGTGGAATCTTTTTCGAATGTGCCCCCGATATCTGTCTGAGCAAACAGGGTTATAATGGGGAAAAGACATAAAATGAAAAATTTGACCGTTTTCATAGCTGACCACCTTTCCTGATGATGTATAATTTTTGATTCATGAGACTTAAGATTTCCTCCGTTTCCGGAAAACACTATTATATGTTAGAAAAATTAAATCATTTTAATGACTTATTTTGTGACAACACACACAAATGATAACCCCAAATATAAGTTTTAGTTTTACCATAGAATGCAAAATCACCTCTCTCTCGACGAAAAATTATTATGGCAGAGGTTCAACAACCCGGATAGCCTCTGTTTGTCAGGCACTTACGGCGACAGGTCACCAATAAGTGACCGAACAAATGAAAAAGCCCGATTATTGAGGTAGGGCTTTAATCCCTAAAACCGAAATAGGATTATAAAAACACCTCGCCTGCTTTTCCAAATTATTCTTGAGTTGCACTTAACAGTTGAATTCACGGGTCATCAAATGCTCGTTTGGAATATTGAACCTATTTCCTAACTTATTAACAATCAAACTGGAAATATCAATTGTTGTAATAAACCTGAAAATTTGAGAAAAAAGCAAAAAGAAAGGATATAAACAGATGAAAAGTCCATTTCCATTCGAACCGATGCTTATCTTTGGTTTTTTATCTATTATGCTTTTAATTGGTATCTTTCTCAGGACAAAAACAAAGTTTTTTCAAAATTTTCTGATCCCAAGTTGCCTGTTGGGAGGAATACTGGGTCTGATATTTATAAGTACGGGTATCGTTAAAGTTGAAGCTTCAAAGCTGGAAACATTTGCATATCATTTTTTCAACATCTCGTTCATATCGGTAGGTTTATCGAGCAGCAATGAAAATGAGAAGAAAATCCGTAGTAAAGATTACATCAGAGGTTCGGCATGGATGGCGATTACACAGAGTATTTCATTTTCCCTTCAGGCAGTTATCGGAGGTTTGGTAGTTATACTATTGGGAGTTTTTGGGTATAAACTTTTTCCGACTTTCGGTTTTCTCGTTCCGCTGGGCTTTGAAGAGGGACCCGGTCAGGCGTTATCCTTTGGGAAAGTCTGGGAAACTGTTGGTTTTGAACATGCGGCAACAATTGGTTTAACCTTTGCCGCTATCGGTTTCCTGTTTTCTTTTTTCGTTGGTGTTCCGATTGCCAACTGGGGCATAAGAAAAGGGCATTGCGCACATACCCCTTCAGCACTTCCTAAACATTTTCTGAAAGGTATCGTCCCAAAAGACCAGGAAAAGGAATCAGCCGGCAATTTGACAATGCACTCCGGTAATATTGAAACACTGGCATTTCATGCGGCGCTAATTGGACTTGTATATATTTTAACTTATGCCTTTACTTTAGCATTAGGGAAAATTCTTCCACCGGATATAGGCAAAATGCTATGGGGATTCTTTTTCTTTTTCGGGATGGTCATAGCATTTTTATTAAGAATGATTATGAAAAAACTTGGAATAGAACATTTGATCGATTCCGGACTGCAAAGAAGAATAACCGGCTGGTCTGTAGATTTTTTAATAATATCCACTGTTATGGCAATCCAAATAGTAGTCTTGTGGAAATATATAATTCCGGTTTCCATAATTGCAATATTAGGCGGTCTTTTTACTACTTTAATTGTGGTTTATTTAGGAAGAAGACTCTGGTCATACAACATTGAAAGATCAGTCGCTATATACGGAGCTGTGACAGGCACCGTATCAAGTGGACTTTTATTGCTCAGAATAGTGGATCCTGAGTTTAAAACACCGGTTGCCATAGAAATTGGACTGATGAACCTGTTTATGGCGCCTATTATTCTTGGTTATGGAATACTTATCAATGCGCCGATATGGTGGAACTGGAGTGTTTTATTAACCGTTGGGGTATTTTTAGCGACCCTTATCATATCACTTTTGCTCATGCGGTTTTTAAAATTGACGGAAGCGCCAAAATTCTAAAGGGAACAGAATTTTTATTAACGCAGACAGGTGGACTGCTTTCATATCAAATTTTCCCAAGGGGACGCCTTTGGCGCAAATATCAAAGTGCAAATTGCCCCGAAGGGGTCTCTATGAGGCAAATTAAGGAGGTGTGCTGTGAATTCTGAAGAATTATCTGATAGATTTTTAGATTATGCTGCTTCGATTGAACTTATTAAAATAATTGCAGAATCGGTTGTTACATCGAAGATGAAAAAATAATTTGAAATTTAGTATTTGCAATTTGAAATAACATTCATCCCGAGGCACCGGGACAAATAATAGTGTACCAAAGGCATCTCTCTGAGAAAAGTACATTCCTATCATTGCTATATTTGTGAAATTCGCGTAATTAGTGTAATTAGTGGACTGCTTTTATATAAAATTCAATAATGAGATTGACTGTGGTCTGTCATAAAAATAAAAAGATGAGAGCGCTGCTTTGTTTAATATGCCTGGCAGCAGCTGTAAAATTAAATATGGCTCAGGTTCAGGAAGAATATAAAGCGGAAAATAAAATAAATAACGAGATATATTTCCATTGCAGGGGAATATTTATAGAGGAAGGTGACAACGCTTACATGACTTCAAATTTCTTCGATAAAGCCGGCAATAGCATATTAAAAGAAGAAATAGAATATAAAGCCGGGTCTTTTGAAATAGTGAAGTATGAATTGGAGGACTATCGCACCGGCAGGAAAGAAATGATCACTGGTGGAAACAGTGAATATATTTTGCGGTATAAAAGGAATTCAAATAGTAGTATCAAAGAAAAAAGTATAGAAAAAGATGGATTGATACTACACGGTTCCTTTCTGCCGATATTCATTATAAAGAAACTCGATGTACTCAATAATGGTCGGGAAATATCATTTCGGTTGATAGTTCCTCTCCGTCCAACAACCACAAGATTTCGATTAAAACAGATCGGCACGGTAAAAGTAGATAACAAAGAGTGTTATGAGATAAAAATGGAAGCGTCTTCATGGATAGCCGGGAAATTAGTTGCACCTCTATTTTTTTATATTCACACAGAAAAGCCTAACCGACTGATTATGTTTAAAGGCAGATTATCACCGACAGATGAAGAGGGAAATTCTCTAAATGGGGTTATAACGTTTTCTTACAGTGATTTCTGATAGACAGCGTATTTGTTAGAAGTCTATTTATTTTGTGTGGACCATATCCTCAAATATTCATCAGGTGAACAAACTGTTATTGTGGGATTTTTATAGTCTTTAATATTGCGTGTAATTAAAGTCGAAATTCCAGCAGATATGGCAGTATTATATTGTATAGCATCTTCATAATCTTTAAAGTCTGATTCTAAAGATAAATCGATTATCCTCTCGTCAACCGGAACAATTTTTATTAGTGTTCTTAATTTCTTTAAATTTTTTATAGCATAATTTTTAGATAACTGTTTAGACAAGATGTAATGAAGATTTGCAAATACTATAGGCGAAGTAAATCCTTTTATCTTACCGCGATCAATTAGAGTAAATACTGCTGCAGCATTTTTATAAAATGGCTGACGTTCCGCTAATAAATCTAAGATTATATCAGTATCAATAAATATCTTCTGCATCAGGAATACTTATCGATTATATGTTTTTGGTATTCCTTTTTATAATCATAATCATTATTTAGGCTTATTATGCCGGATAGAGTTTTTACCGTTGGAGATATATCGATATTATATAGAATTTTATTATCGCCTGTGAGATATTTGAAATAATTTTGAACAAGCGAAGAAAGACTCTGGCGACTTTCTTGCGCATATTTTTTAGCAATCTCTATCAAATCTTTTTCGATATTTAATGTAAGTTTAGTATTCATAATTAACCCCAATATGTTACGTAACTATATTACATATTGTTTACGTATAAGTCAAGTGAAAGTTTCTTTTTGGATACTGCATCAACAACAGATGAAGAGGGAAATCCTCTGGATGGGATTATAACATTTTCTTACAGTGATTTTTGATAGTAAGTGACGGGTACATGTAGCTAACGCCGATTATCACCTGCTGCGAGTTTAAATGCACGTACCCAATTAATTTCTAAAGATGTTTCCAAAAACCAAAAACTTCCAGATCATCGAACAGCTCTCTCCGTCAGATGAATGAAATTAGGCTGGTTTTTAACTTATGGAGGATAACACTCATTTTAAGGTGTGGATTTTGTGCCATATTGTTGACAACCCCTTACTTCCTATGAAAAGATAGAGCCCCAAAGCCAATCGAATCACCACATCAACTGAATACTCTATAAGTTTCTGGCCTATCCGCACAGAAAAAACATCTCCCCGATGAATTTTTGAATACGATAATTGAGTAACGATTTCAAACAATTTGGGGAGAGCCCAAACAATAACCAATACCCCAATGATCGAAAAGGCTATAGACTGTATCTCAACTGAAGAAAGTGTTAGAATAACTTTTTCTGATTTGCTATCTGGGAAAATCGTTTTACTTAATTTGTCACTTCTTTTGATCAGGTAGTAACTCAGAATGAGTAATAGAAGCAATGGAAGGAGGGAACCGGCGACGATTGAGACTAGACTTGGAAAATATTGAGGATTGGTAATATAGGAAAATATCATACTTAATGAAAATCGTAGGGTGGAAATAGCAACAATGATGGTATAAACACCTAGGATTTTTAGGGCTAAAGAAAAAACATCTTGTTTTGTCATAAAGACTATCCTCCAAAAAGCAGCCTAAAATATTTTCATACAATGTAATATTATAAAAACAATGAGTGAAAAACAAGAAGAAATTTAAACCGGACCTTGAATTAAAATAGCAACACTGCATTTCTGTCAAGTGGAACGAGTGTTAAATACATCTTATTTGTTCGCTCACTTAACCCCGATACATCTGGGATTCCTCAAAATCAGTAATAATTCTTATAGTCCTCTCCATTGAAATATCACCCTGCTCTGTTTTTGAATAAATCGTTACTAAGATAACTTTTGTCTTCCTTTTCAAATAATAAATCATTCTATAACCGGAACTCTTCCCTTTCTGAATGTCTGTATTTCTTATCCTAATTTTGAATACTCTATATTTTAACCTCTGTATCCGGTTCCCAGGAGTTTCTCCTGATTCCAATTCATTGATGACTGGTTGAACATCTGATTTTATATGGCGATATTTTTTAGATAACTGTCTAATATTACGTTTGAATTCTGAAGTAAACTCAACTTCAACTTTTTGTGAAACTCTATTCGGCACCTATATTATCCCATAATTCAGACACAGGAATAGTTTCTTCTCTTAAAACTTCTTTCCATCCTTGTTGAAAACTCTCGTCTGCTGATTTAAGAGAGATACTTTCTCTGAAAACGTGGATTAATTGCAATAGAGCAGGAAGATATTCTACCGGTGTTCTATCTATTTCTTCCAAAACTCGATTATGATAATTAACAATAACATTTGCCATAAAAATCTCCTTTAGAATGATAACATTAATGTGTCTAATTTTTCGATAGCACGGGGCTTTTTCCACCTATTTTCCATATTTGATATAAAATACGGAAAAATTGCTTCTGATTTTCTGCCTTTTTATTAAATATTTTCATACAATGGGATATTATGAAAACAACGAATGAAAAGCAAGAAAAGATTTAAACCGGACCTTGAATTAAAAAATAGCACACTGGATTTTTTCTGCCTGCCGTCAGGCATGAGTGCAGTGATTCGTTAGACAAATAAATGGTTAATAAATGCATGCATCCAAAATTCCAAGCGCTTCGTTTAATAGTTCAGTGGGAGCTCGCTCAATAAATTTTACTTTCCGCGAATTATAATCAACAGATTTAACTTGCTCAACCATTACGAATCCTGTAAGAGCCACAGAACCAGAAATTTTTATATGAAAGGGGTAACTACGATCTTTGTTCGTGATAGGACATACTATCGCAAGCCCAGTCTTTTGATTGAAAAGGGTGTTACTGATAACTAATGCGGGGCGCCTTCCTTTTTGTTCATGGCCAGATTGTGGATCGAATGTTAAAGCAATAAAATCTCCTTTATTGGGGATATACTTTTTCATTTACCATTCTTCCTTCCCAACCGGACTTCCCCAATTTTGCTCCTCTGATTTATAATTATTCGGAATTTTGGAAACAAGATTCTTAAGGTTGTATTTCCCACGAATTCTCGTGACAGGTTTGATAACAATTTCACCATGATGAATCTTAATATCGACTTCGTCACCAATTGATATATGTGCTCGAGACAAAATTTCCTTGGGGAAACGGAGCCCCTGACTATTACCCCATTTTTGAACTTTTGTTAACATGACAACCTCCTTTAGTATATACAAGTATATACTATATTATTGTAAATGTCAAAGGATTTCTTTTTGTATTTTGTCATTGTCAATAGATGGTCTACAACCCGTAGGGAAAATTTTCCATATATCAACCTTATCTCGTTGAGATCTCCCGTGAAATAGGATGGATTTTCTTTACATTTATCTGGCATATTTGATAAAAAATACGGAAAAATTGCTTTTGATTTTCTGCCTTTTTATTAAATGTTTTCATACAATGAAAAAATATGAAGTGACCGAATGAAAAGCAAGAAGAGATTTAAACCGGACCTTGAATTAAAATAGCGCCATGGATTTTTATCTGCCTGCCGTAAGGTTCCAGTCGTCCGGTGAAACGATTGGTTGGACATTTTTTTGATTAAGCCTTAATTGTCTGTAGTTGTACGGGTATCTTGTTCAGTACAATTTCTTTGAGGTCGATTTTGTGACTTGCATTATCAATGTCAATACCGGTTATATGACCATCTTTATCATAATCTATAACTATACCTTCGGATATTTCTACGCTTTCCGTACTTGTTTTATAAGACAGGTCAATATAGAGTGAATCTGTTTCAGGATAATAATTTAGTTTCATAGTTTGAACCTCCTATCAGGGAAGGCATTATGAATAGTCTTCTTATCGTCAAGCGTTACTACTCTTAATACACGTCCACCAAGTTCTTCGATTTTTCCCCAAAATCGCAAACGATTATGTTCTTGACGCTCAACTTTTATGGGATTTTCTATGACTCGAATACACCACTCCTTCTTTAAATAGGACCGTTTTCGTAATACTTCATTCTCAAAATATTCCGTATAGTTATATTCTGACATGAACAAATAATAACTCGCTTAGGTCAATTTGTAAATATTTCTTTGTCTCGTCTGAACGGCGCAGCTTTTAGCAGTCCGAGTTTGATATAAAACACGGAATAATTGCTTCTGATTTTCTGCCTTTTTATTAAATATTTTCATACAATGGGATATTATGAAAACAACGAATTAAAAGCAAGAAAAGATTTAAACCGGACCTTGAATTAAAATAGCGCCCTGGATTTATCGGGGTGAACCTTAATCCCGTCATGTAATTGTTAGAACATTTTTTGCATTGAAACTATACAAAATTAACCTGAAGGCGTTTACCTAAAACCAATGCAGCGCGTTCCAAAGTATATAAAGTAACAGATTCATTGTCAGGATCCAATAAACGATCTAAAGCTGAACGACTCGTATCCATTCTCTTAGCCATTGCGGTTTTCGATAGTTTGTGTTCTTTCATTAGTTCTGCTACCTGTAATGCAATAACACGCTTTATCGCTCTGGATTCTACATCTGCCAGCAAATCTTCTTCTAAAAAGTCATCGAAATTACTGCCCAAATATTCTTTATTTATCATCTTCTACTCCTAAGGTTTTTAAACCTTTGTTTTGCTAATTTAATATCATCATTGGGTATTTTCTGAGACTTTTTTCCATCTATTTTCTATTTCAAATAAACAATTTTTCCAGTGTTGATAAAATTTTCTTTATGGTTCCTATAGTTAACCACATAATGATACACGCCGGTTGACAGATGTTGTGACAATTCGAGTCTAATGTGAAAATCACCGGCATAGATTCGATCAATTGAGCGGTGATAAACCTTTTGTCCCAGAATATTAAAGATACTTAATACGAGTTTTCCTTCCTCCGGCGCCCGTCCCTTAAAATTTGTATAATTATTAAAAGGATTGGGGTAAACAGAGACTATTTCAAATTTTGTTGGTAATTTATCCTCTCCCTGATAACGAATAAAAGAGGCATTTATATTTTCAAAATAGCTGAATGTGCCGTCATAATTCCCAATAGTTAGATCGAGGTCGCCGTCATCGTCCAGATCACTCAGCGCCGGGGCTGCATTCTGTCCGGCAGTTATGCCGGCTAATACGGCAGGATTTTCCACCCAGGCGCCATTAACATTTTCAAAAAATTGGATCTCGCGAAAGAGATCACCGGTGATAATATCAATGTCTCCGTCATTATCAATGTCACCGGCGGTAGGAACACAATGACTCCCAACATCAATATTGCCGAAAAAGCCCGCAACCTCGACCCAGGCGGCAGAATCACTTTTACCCGTATTTTCGAAGTAGAATAAGTTGCCATCTTCGTTGCCGGCGACTATATCCAGATCCCCGTCAAAATCCATATCTATCAATTCCGGTGCGGAAGAGCAGCCCAGGTCAATGCCGGCAAAGACAGAGCTGACATAAGTGAAACCGGAGCCTGTGTTCTTATGGAAAAACAGCTGACCTTGCATATCTCCGGCAACTGCATCCGGCAGTGAATCCCCATTCACATCACCGAGTGTAACGGCGGAATAAATCGAATGCTTGATGGCGCTGAATCCATCATGAGCAGCTTGCCAGGCCGGTGCTGAAGCCGAACCGATGTTTCTGTAGTATTTGATGTTTCCGGTCTGGCTGCCGCTAATTAGATCCGGATCACCGTCGTAATCAAAATCAAAAAGAAACGGAGAGCTGGCGCCGCCCACGTCAAGTACACCGCCAAACAGGCTGTTATCGGCTGTCCAGGTTGGAGAGGAAAAGCTGCCCGTATTCACATAATAATTCAAAGGTCCGGCAGCCGTGCCGTAAATCAGGTCCTTTTTGCCGTCTCCTGAAAGATCAACAAGGCAGGGCGAGTTCCAGTAGGTCGATTGTGCTAAACTTGCAAATACGGAATTGTCAGCTTGCCATTGCAAGCTGGCGGAACCGCCTGTATTGCGATAGTAGTAAAATCCACTGACATCGCGGCCAACCAGCAAATCTATATCGACATCGTTATCCAGATCAGCAAAACAGGGATAAGCATATAATCCAACGTCAAACCAGGTCTGTGATTGCGTTTCAAGAAATATTGCAGAGTCCGGCGTACCGCTATTTGGATAAAATTTCAATTCACCGCTTTCACTGAGCCCAAGCAACAAATCGTAATCACCGTCAGCATCCAGATCGGCAAAACGCGGCTGGGAAAAAGGTAACGAGGGAACACCGCTGGGATTAAATATCAGGTCATTCTGCTGCCAGAGTTGGGCATAAATCCCCGGAGCAAGGAGAAAAACCACGGATAACAATTTCAGAAGAAACAAATTAGGTTTAGGGTAGATTTTACTCATGTTTTTCCCTTATGCATAAAAAGAGTTATAAATATAGTTACAACAAAATCAGATGATATTCTATTACCCCGCGGATAATTTAAAGGTAATCACATCGCCGTCTCTGACGATGTATGATTTGCCCTCGATATGGGTCAAACCCTGTTCATGCATGAGTCTTTCGGATTTGGTCTTTTCGATATCACTCCAGTGGCGCACCTCCGCTTTTATGAAGCGCTCTTCGAAACCGCTGTGGATCACGGCGGATGCTTTTACGGCAGGTGAGCAGGTTGGAACCGTCCACGCCTGACAAATATCCGATTCCATCGTAAAAAAGGTAATCAGCTTTAATAATGTATATCCGGCGTTAATCAGCCGATCCAATCCTGATTCCGGGATATGCCATTCCTTCATTAAGAGCAGTCGTTCTTCGGGTTCAAGTTCCGACATCTCCATTTCAAGATTTGCAGATATCGTTAAAAACAAATTCCCTGTTGATAACGCAAATTGTTCAAACTGACTTGTAACGGCGGATTTTTGACCGGATGTTGCCTCTTCTTCCGAGATATTTCCGACAATCAATACCGGCTTATTGGACAGCAGCGCTAACTCTTTGATTAACGCTGCTTCTTCCGGATGAGCGCGGTAACTCTTTGCGGCTTTTCCCTGAGCCAATAATTCCCGGATTTCCTCCAAAACAGTTAGTTGCTTCTTCAATTTTGGGTCGCCGGTCTTGGCTTTGATTTTAGTTTTACTGATACGATTTTTTACGGTTTCAAGGTCTTTCAGTATTATTTCAGTTTCAACGATCTCAAAATCCCGTTGCGGGTTCAATTCATTATCGATATGCGCCACATTAGGATTTTCAAAGCAGCGCACCAGATGGATCAGGGCATCAACCGCCTGAATATGACTGAGAAATTGATTGCCGAGCCCTTCACCATGGGACGCTCCTTTTACTAATCCGGCAATATCGACAAATTGAAGCGTAGTCGGAATCACTTTTCCCGGCTCATATATTTTCTTCAGTAAATTCAGCCGCTTATCGGGCACTTCTACAATGCCGATATGGGGATCAATGGTGCAAAATGGATAATTCTCCATGGGCACCTGGGCGTGTGTCAAAGCATTAAACAAAGTTGACTTACCGACGTTAGGCAGTCCAACGATACCGCATTTAAATCCCATTATGGTTCTCCCGAGAGTTAAATTTTCAAAAAGATCATAAGATAAGGTATTAATATTATTTCACAGTCGGAATATATTTCCTTAAATAATCGATTATTTCTGCTTGCGCTGAGAGCGGAAAATCTTTAAATTTGCGTCCGCCTGTTGATTCAGGTATTTGAAAATGGAGCCGTAGTTTCCCGACAAGTCGGGATTAGAGCACCGGCCTGTCACGCCGGAAGTTGTCCCGATGGAATCGGGAAGTCTCGTCGGCTAATCGATTAATAAATGATTGCTTTTTTTATATGGAGCCGTAGTTCCCCGACAAGTCGGGGTTAGAGCACCGGCCTGTCACGCCGGAAGTTGTCCCGATGGAATCGGGAAGTCTCGTCGGCTGATCGATTAATAAATGATTGCTTTTTTTATATGGAGCCGTAGTTTCCCGATAGATCGGGATTAGAGCACCGGCCTGTCACGCCGGAAGTTGTCCCGATGGAATCGGGAAGTCTCGTCGGCTAATCGATCAATAAATGATTGCTTTTTTTATATGGAGCCGTAGTTTCCCGATAGATCGGGATTAGAGCACCGGCCTGTCACGCCGGACGTTGTCCCGATGGAATCG
>JAUVYH010000105.1 GCA_030603165.1 Fidelibacterota bacterium | reverse complement strand
GTAGGGGTAGCTATTCCACCTACAATAAGAGAATTGTAGAAATCATAGAAAAACAAATATTGTAGTGCCAAGAGAAAATTGATGTCACGTAAGTACTTGTTTCTATTGAATGATATTTTTTTAAGTGTAGAAGATTAGTTTAGGGTTCTTTCTGTTCTCCAGAATATTGAAACTATCTTACCACGATGCGGCGCCGGCTTCCATGATCGGCGCTTCCAATCATTTTGAAGTTGCCATCGCAACAGCCACAATGCTATTCGGGCTATCATCAGGAGCCGCTTTAGCAACCGTAGTTGGGGTTCTGATTGAGGTACCATTGATGCTTTTACTGGTCTCTGTATGTAAACGATATTGTTATTTATTCCTAAAATGCGATCTGAATTTACCTCAGTGTAATAAATAATCAGTAGTCTATTTATTCCTTATTAATAGCGCTATATATTAGAACATTATTTAAGATGAATTGGTCAGTTCCAAATTGGAATTTTCATTAAAAATGTACCAATTTATTTATTTAATTCTTATATTGAGCCATTAAAATATATTTGAGATGCAAAAAAATTCATCAAAAAATTGCCTTATCAAGACTTCTCTAAGATTGAGGGAAAAATGAAATGTTCTAAAAGCACAGTTTTCTTATTAACACTGACTTTGATACTCACCGCTAATTTTCTTTATTCGGAAGCTCAAGAAGACGACTATGAAAAAAACATTGCGGTTTTTAACCTGGATGCAAGAGGTGTGTCCGATATTGAAGCCAAAGCAATTACCGACCGCCTGCGAATAGAACTTCAAAAGTCCGGCGAATACAGACTTCTTGAACGGGATATGATGAATATGATCCTTGAAGAACAGTCTTTCCAGTTGAGCGGCGCGTGCTCTGAGGCATCATGTCTTGTTGAAGTCGGTCAATTACTGGCGGTGAATAAGATTGTTGGTGGAAGCGTCACTAAAATAGGAAGTCTTTTCACAATCGAAGTCAGAATCGTTGACGTGGAAACAGGTGAAATTTTTAAGAACGTAATCGAAGATTATAACGGTCCGATTGAAAACGTTCTTTTAAAAACTACAAAAATTATTGCCAATAAACTTCTCGGGCAATCCGGCGAGTGGGGTGGAATTCAAGTAGGTTCTTCGGACTTAGTTATTTCGTCAAACCCACCCGGCGCTAAAATATATCTGAATGATAAACCAACCGCTGAAATCACTCCCGCCACAATAAGCGGCGTCGCCGACGGCACATACAAACTTTACTTGAAAAAAGATAACCTGACTGCAACAAAAACAATTACGGTGGTTCCCAATCAACTACATAAATTTGAGTTGGTATTAAAACCTGAAGCGTTTAAACTAAGAATATACAGCGAACCCACGGGAGCGGATGTTTTTCTAATTAAAGAAGAATATCTCGGTTCTCGTAAATACTATAATAACGCTGAAAATTATAAAAAAATAGGTCAAACGCCGCTCGATCATACAGTCTATGACTCTACCATCGAATATAGTCTGTATCTGAACAAAAACGGCTATAACTATCACCAGGAAGTTGTCAAGTTTTCAAAAGATAACGTGACCAGACTTAAAGTTCTACTTGCAGCGGAAAAAACGTGTGTCGTAGCTGTTAATAACCCTACTGAAAATAATTTATTGATTGATTTTAAAAGAAATTTCCTTGGCAGTAAAAATAAAAAATATCTCAAAAAATATGAGAACATTCTTATTAGTTTACCTAATGATCTATACTTTTTAGATATACATTTTGTGGAAAGCACAATTATCAATAGAATCAGCGCTGGAAAAATAATAGGAGATAAATATTCACTTGTACAGAATGATTCAATTGATTTTGTTGAATCAAGATATGTTCTGAATATTAGAGAATATTTAAAACAAAAATCTATATCTCCGATCTCATTCTACAATCCATTACCGCATAAATATCATCTGGAATTAAGTGGAGAAAAAACAGGCGCTGAAACTAATATATTACTCTCAAAAAGCGCCAAAAATAATATTTTGCTTCCTTGGGATTTGTATTCAATCTCATTCTACAATCCATTACCGCATAAATATCGTCTGGAATTAAAAGGAGAAAAAACCGGCGCCGAAACTAATATATTACTGTCAAAAGGCACCCAAAAATATATTCTGCTTCCCTGGGATTTGTATTCAATAAAACTAATCCTAACTCAATCTAAAACCATTTTAAATCTCATGAATATAAAAAAAAGAATCAATGATGAAACAATTGTATTCAAAGGGAAAAGACATATAAATGAAACCCAAAATAGTATAAATTTAACAACATATGCAGATTCAATATCGGTTTTTCCAATAGTATTTGAAAACAACACCTTATTTGATTGCGAATTATTACTTGAGGGCGAAAATTTAGGAAATGAATGGAATAAAAAGATAAGACTATTAAAAAATATAGAATTATTAATTCCAAAGGATACATACACGATTAGATCTATTTTTAGTAGTAATAGCGAACAAAACAAAGTTATGAATATCAACAAAAACATTAAGAAAGTTATTATTGGAGAATTATTTGGTTATGGAACGCTCCGTATAGCAGTAAAACCAAAATATTGTATTGTGAAGATTTCTGGAATCAGAAATGATCCTAATATAGAACCATCATTGATAAATGGTGTTCAATTACCATCCGGAAAATACAACATAGAATTATCTCTTCATCTCAAAACTAAAAAATTTGAAGTAGAAATTAAACCGGATACATTGAATTATTATGAGCTGTCGCTTGAATAGATTTTTTGCCTCGTTACGACGGTCCTCCGTCGTAATGTCATTTCCTAACCTGGATAAACCAGAATTTCAAACTTCAAAATGCAAATTTTAAGATTGCTTTCTCTAATCTCAGCCTCCGAAAATAATTTGTATAACAGATGTCTCTGAAAAAATTTAATATTTGATATTGGCCTCATAGAGACCCCCTCGGGGCAATTTGATATAAAATTAAGACATGCTTTTTACCGTCGAGAATTCCAAATTTTCTCCCGACGCGTCGGGACAAGAATTTGAGAATTAAGGGACTAATATTCCACTGAATAATATCGTCACTTACTGCGATTGTAAAATCCCAGGATGATTCCCAATACTACCGACCAGAGCGCCACGCGAGGAGTATTAGCGACGAAACAATCCCAAAAGACAAGATTGCTTCGCCTTCGGTACGCAATGACAGAAAGGGGTGTTTTCAGCATATCTTTGCGAAAGCTAATTCCATCAAGTGTGAATATTTATATCTGTCCACTGAGAACTCCATCAGAATAGCTTTCGCAAAGGTTGTCACAGGTTTTCCCATTTTAGCTTTGCGGAAGTTCACACTCCATAAGCGCTAATATTTTTGACCACTTATTACGAACCCTATAAAAATAGCTTCCGCAAAGGTTGTCCCCTTTTCCATACCCTTATTGGCTTATTTCATTGTTTTTATAGTTCCGTCATGTCCTCAGACCTGACGGAAAAATGAGAAGATTAAAGTACACCTGCCAGGTTTATTCAAATAATTGCATCCGAAGTAGAAGAATCTTTTAAACCTGACAGGTGTATCGCAGTTCACGATGAAGAGTTGCGATAAATGCGCCGGGAGTGAGCTCCCGACGCAACTTAAAAGCCTGATACTTTGAATTATTATGAACTGTCGCTTGAATAGTTTTTTTGGCTGTTGTTACTAAAGAGGAAGAATTTGCAATCCTCTCTCGATCCGCCGGATGACTCGCTCTTTCCCAAGAACCGCCAGCAACTCAAAAATCCCCGGTCCGACACCATAGCCGCTCACAGTTAGCCGCAGCGGATGAATAAGTTTGGATGCTGATACGTCCAGTTCTTCCGCAACATTTCGGATCAGGTCTTCCGTTGATTCCGCCGAAAAAGTATCCAGTGTTTTTAAGCGTTCCAATAAAATTGAGAGCCGCTCGTTCACTTCCGTTGATTTCCAGTTTTTGCGGACTGCTTTTTCATCATACACCGTCGGATCTTTGAAGAAATAATTACCCCGGTCGGCAAACTGCTGAAACGTCCTTAACCGGCTTTTCATCAGATCGATAAAGGTAAATATATATGCTTTTAATTGCGGATCCGGTTCATTATCAATAAGGTTCTTCTCTATCAAAATCGGAAGAATATTCGTGTATATCTCATCGTTATTAAAACGCTTGATATGCTCGTTGCTGACCCAGTCGAATTTTTTCATATCGAAAATCGCCGACTTCCGGGCAATTTCCGTCAAATGAAACCGACGAACCAGTTCCGGGGGACTCAGAATTTCATTCCCATCTTTCGGAACCCATCCTAACAACGCCAGGTAGTTGAACACAGCAAATGACGGATAACCCAATGCCTTATACTCATTGACGCCGGTGGCGCCATGGCGTTTGCTTAACCGTTTTCCGTCCGTTCCCATTAATAAAGGCAAATGCGCAAATTCCGGGACTTTTTCATCGAGCGCCTGGTATAACAGTATCTGCTTGGGCGTATTGGAAATATGGTCTTCGCCCCTGATCACATGGGAAATTTTCATATAAATATCATCCACAACAACCGCTAACTGGTAGGTTGGTATTCCGTTTGACCGCTGAATGACAAAATCATCGATTTCATTGTGATTAACACGAATATTACTGTAAACCAGATCGTTCCATTCCGTAATGCCGGATTCAATTTTAAACCTTACCGCCGCCGGTTTCCCTGCATCAAAATTGGCGTTAATTTGCTCCATGCCAAGCAATCGGCACTTACCATCATATTTGTACTCTCCGGATCGCGATCGTCGTTCCTCGAGTTCCTGGGGCGTGCAAAAGCAGTAGTACGCACTCCCCTTATCCAGTAATTTCTGAACTGCCTGTTGGTATGCTTTCAAGCGCTGAGATTGAAACACCGGTTCTTCATCCCAATTCAGACCGAGCCATTTCAGTGAATTGTAAATTTGTTCTACGTATTCGACTCTGGAACGCCTGGCGTCGGTATCTTCGATACGAAGTAGAAATTTGCCGCCGGTTGAGCGCGCGAATAACCAGTTGTAGATAGCCGTTCGTGCTCCGCCTAAATGAAGCGCTCCGGTGGGACTTGGCGCAAAGCGGACCCTAATTTCCGTCATTTTCACGTCCCTCGGTTTGTATTATTTGATGATCCTCTGATGGAGCTATTTGCAGCACAATGCCTCCCATGTAACTGACATATATGTTATAGAAGATGACAATCAGCATGACAAAAAACATGAGCGCCAAGGTTAAAAAGAGCCCGTTGAATATAGAAGCAAAAATGATTCGCCCCAGGCTGAAACTGACGGGTTCTATATTCTGAAGAAGCGGCATATCAACGATTGAATCTCCAAGCATTGAAAATACCCACATCGCAAATAGCGAGATCAAAAAAACAAAAATGCATGAAACCGTCAGCATAACCATAAAGGATATTTTAAATACCGACGATAAACTGATACTTTTAATTTCATATTCCATCAATTTTTATCCTTTTTTAAACGGTGCTAAATTGATAATAAAATCTGTGTAAATCAACCCTATAAATAAACGAAGTACGCAGGAATTGTATAAATCGCAGAAATTTATTTGGTAATTTCAATGCCCACGGGACAATGATCGGAGCCTGACACATCGGGAAGAATGAATGCGTCTTTCACATTGTTCACAAATCGCTCATTAACAAAAAAATAATCAATTCTCCAACCGATGTTTCTCTCCCGGGCGCGAGCTCGCATTGACCACCATGTATATTGATCCGGCTCCGGGTGAAACTTTCTGAAGGTATCAATATAACCGTGACTGATAAATTTGTCGATCCACTCTCTTTCAACCGGTAAAAAACCGGATACAGTCTGATTTTCTTTCGGTCTGGCAATATCAATAGGCTTATGGGCTGTATTCACATCGCCACAGATAATGATATTTTTACCTTCCCGATTCATTGAATCAACCACATCGAGGAAAGCATCATAAAAGTCCAGCTTATATTGAAGTCTTTCATCGTTCTTCTGCCCATTGGGGAAATAAATAGTCAGCAATACAAAGTTATCATACTCGGCAACAATTATTCTGCCTTCCCGGTCGTATTTTTCAATCCCAAAACCGGTTTGTATATGATTTGGTTTTTGCTTTGAGTACAGAGCGACGCCGCTGTAGCCCTTTTTATCGGCTGAAGAAAATGCGGAATGATAGCCGTTAACATGCAGCAGATCAAAAGATAATTGCTCCATATAAGCCTTGGTCTCCTGAACACACAATATATCAGGATCTTGACGGCTCATCCAGTTGAGAAGCCCTTTGCGGTATGCTGAACGAATACCGTTAACGTTCCATGAAATTATTTGCATACTTATCCAATCTAAGAGTAATTATACTCTGACCGGAATATATTAAAACCAAATAGATTGACCAAAGGAAAAAGCAAAACCTGTTGCATGATTAAAAACACCGCCTATCTGGGAAAATCCAATATCAAGCGTATAGTTTCGGAAATTCAAGCCTGTCCCGAACCCCCATTGGAAAGATTCTATCCCGCCAAGTAAAATTCTGAACAACTGAGATATTTGATAGTATAATTGAATTTAGCTTACGTAGCTGTGACCTAACTCTCATCTCTTATTAACATTTTAATTAAAAGAGAAAATGCTCCAAATATTGATGCTCTACTATCAGGATATATCTTATGCGGGGCTGTTATGGACGATACGAATACGCTCATGGATTAAGAACAGGATAAAATCTAACCGGAATATGAAGACGTTATTTAACGCACTTTCCTGATCTCAGCTGCAATTCCATCCGGATCGAGACCAATATTTTTTAACAATATATCCCTGGGACCGTGTTCAATAAATTTATCGGGCAATCCAAGAGATTTTATATTCACTTTCCATCTATTTTTGGATACGATATTATTAATCATACTGCCAAACCCGCCGGTGAGATTATTCTCTTCGATCGTTATGATAGTCGAATGATTTTCAGCAATTTTCTTCAGATAGGTTTCATCAATTGGTTTGACGAATCGGGCATGGATCAACGTTGGTGAAATGGATTCCTCTTTCACAATTCCGATAGCCTTTTCAGCCACATTGGTCATTGTACCCACAGATAATATAGCAATATTTTTGCCTTCACGGATCTTAACCCAACTGCCTATATCTAAAACTTCGGGTTCACGATTTTCGCTGAATTCCACACAGGAATCCTTCGGATACCGGATGACAAAGGGATTTTTATCCTGGGCAAGCGCCGTAAACAGTAAATCCCGTAATTCATTGCCATTCCGGGGCGCTGCAATGATCATGTTTGGAATCATGTTCATATAACTCAAATCAAATGTACCGTGATGAGTCGGTCCGTCAGCGCCTACCAGCCCGGCTCGATCCATAACAAAAATCACCGGCAACTTTTGGAGAGCAATATCATGTATGATCTGGTCAAATGATCGCTGAAGAAATGTCGAATAAATCGCCACTACAGGACGATAACCCCCAACAGCTAATCCACCTGCAAAAGTAACCGCGTGTCCTTCCGCAATTCCAACATCGAAATAGTTCTCCGGAAACTTGCTACGGTACTCAACAAGTCCCGTTCCATCACACATCGCTGCTGTGATAAAAACCGCTTTTTTATTCTTTTCTCCTATTTCACAAGCGATTTTTCCAAATGCTTCTAAGAACGGAGGTTCCACATTTTCTTCTTTTTTCACAGACGGTTCAATCGGACCAACTCCATGATATTTAGTAGGATCGTTTTCAGCAATTGCCAACCCTCTGCCCTTTTGCGTGATAACATGTAAAAGAACAGGATAATTAAGGTTTTTAATGTTTTGCAGCGTTGATATCATCTGGTCCATATTGTGACCGTCAACCGGTCCGTAATATCTGAATCCGAACTCTTCAAACAGAATTCCGGGCGCTATAAAATTCTTTAATGATTCGAGAGATTTTCGTCCTAATTTCCGTATCGCGCCGGCGCCTTTGGGTAATAACGCCAGTGAATTCCAGACCTGGTTTTTGATATTCAAATATCTCGGATTTGTAATTATCCGGGTTAAATATTGACTCAAAGCGCCAACATTGCGGGAAATGGACATTTCATTATCATTTAAAATAACTAAAAATTGTCCTTTTACATTACAGACATTATTCAATCCCTCAAGCGCCAAGCCGCCAGTCAAAGCCCCATCTCCGATGATCGCGACAACCCGGTCTTTCAATCCTTTCAAATCCCGGGCGACCGCCAATCCTACCGCTGCGGAAATTGATGTGCTGGCATGTCCGGCGCCAAATGCATCATATTCACTTTCATATATCTTGCAAAATCCGCTAATGCCGCCTAATTGTCTAATCTGCTTTATTTGCTCACGGCGTCCCGTCAGAATTTTATGACCATACGCCTGATGTCCAACGTCCCAGACAAGTTTATCGTCAGGAGTATTATAAACATAATGCAACGCTATCGTCAGTTCGACAACACCCAGACTGGGCGCCAGATGTCCGCCGGTTTTTTTTACAGTTTCAATGATGTAATGCCGTAATTCAGAGCTCAGAATAGTCAATTCAGTCTGATCTAATTTTTTAACATCGTCCGGAGATTCAATTTTCGTTAAAATTTTATAATCAATATCTTTTTGGATTGAATCAAGCATAATTCATTATTTCCGTATAAGTTGTTGAATAAAATAACTATGAATGCGCTGATCATCAGTCAATTCCGGATGAAATGTGGAAAGAAGAATATTTTCATATTGGACTAATACGATTTCGCCATTTATCGTACCGAGAGCCGTAACTTCTTTACCTAATTGTCGTAATTTGGGAGCGCGAATAAAAACAGCGTTAAACGGCTTCTTATCAAAGGTCAGATCAACAGATGCGATAAATGATTCCACCTGTCTGCCATACGCATTTCGGTGAGTATTGATTGGGACACGATTAAGCGGTTTAACACGGAAATCATCGGAATTACTCGATAATAATATCGCTCCCGCACAGGTTCCGAACATCGGGCGATTGTATTTTTGAATACGGTCGCGGAGTTTCATTTCATCCAGAAGCTTTGATATTGTTGTTGATTCGCCGCCCGGCAGAATTAATCCGTCGCAGTTATCAATCTCGTTTGGATAGCGGATTTGTTTTGTCTGTACGCCGAGTTTATCAAGCATAGCAATATGCCTGGCAAATGCACCCTGAAGCCCGAGAACACCAATTGTAATAGTTTTTAAAGACATTCTAATTATACATAATTCGAAAATGGTTTAAATACTTAATCCCGCCGGGGCGGGACAGAGATCGCAGATCTGCCCGCCGTTTCCTGTCTGCGTCCCGATAAGTCGAGACAGGCAGGCTCTTTGGCAGGTGGGAATTATTATAAATTTGAAATTCGAAATTCGAAATTCCGGCTTATCCAGGATAGGTTTATCTATAGGATTGTTTTTTTGCATTTTTCTATATTTCCCTGCTAATAAAGGCTATGAATATCTAACGGGGTAAACAGATTCCAAAAGCCCTGGACCTAAAATCATGTTTATTTTCCCGATTGCATCGGGACAAAGAATAATGAAAGATAACCCTGCAAAGTTCATTTAACTTCATGAAAAACCGGTTAAAATAAAATTTGTGTAATTTGTGGACTACTTTCATATAAATACTAAAACCGATTATTTTACCAGCCGCGCTTAGCCAGGCGTTCCTCTTCCGGAATGGAAGCAATATCCAGCCCATCCATGGCATCTTTCAATCCCATCGAAACTTCCGCCAGTTTTTCCGGATCGTTATAATAGGTCGTTGCCAGAACAATCGCTTTCGCACGTTCTGCCGGATCTTCCGATTTAAATATACCCGACCCAACGAAAACCGTCTCCGCGCCCAATTGCATCATTAAAGCCGCATCGGCGGGAGTCGCCACGCCGCCGGCTGCAAAATTCGGGACCGGCAGTTTCCCCGTTTTCGCTACTTGCCGGACGATTTCAAAAGGCGCGCCCATTTCCTTTGCCGCCGCCATTAATTCATCATCCGGCAATGTCGCTAACCTGCGAATATCCTTTTGGACTTGACGCATATGACGGACGGCTTCGACAATATTTCCACTGCCCGCCTCGCCTTTAGTTCTGATCAGTGCAGCGCCTTCGCCGATTCTCCTCAGGGCTTCACCCAGATCGCGGCAACCGCAAACAAACGGCACTTTAAAATCATGTTTCCAGATATGATTCTCTTCATCGGCAGGTGTTAATACTTCACTCTCATCGATAAAATCAACTTTAAGGGCTTCGAGGATTTGCGCTTCAGCAAAATGACCGATACGACATTTCGCCATAACCGGAATTGAGACAATATCTTGAATTGCTTTAATAACATTCGGGGCGGACATCCGGGCTATACCGCCATGTTCGCGTATATCTGCCGGAATTCGTTCCAGCGCCATTACTGCAACAGCGCCTGCATCTTCGGCGATCTTTGCCTGCTCAGGAGTGGTCACATCCATGATGACGCCTCCCTTGAGCATTTCCGCCAATCCGACTTTTACTTCAAAAGAACCTTTATCCATTGTAAATAACTCCTTATATACCATTATACAATTTACAGATTTATATCGATAAATTGCTTATTTTTTTCGCAACTTTTCTTACAATTTTATCCGGTGTGGAAGCGCCGGCAGAAATTCCGACTGTTTGAGCATCTTTAAACCACCCTGTTTGAATATCATCAGGTCCCTGCACCTGGTAACTTCTGGGATTTAATCGTGATGAAATCGAGGTTAATCGCTTTGTATTTGCGCTTGTGAAAGAACCCACAATTACCATAACGTCGTTATTCACAGCAAGTTCCTTAATCTGAGACTGTCTGTTCCGGGTTGGTGTACAAATCGTATTAATGATCCTTAAATCTTGAATATTTGATATTAAAATGGCGATTATCTGATTTACATTTTCAATAAACTGGGTCGATTGAATCACAACGCCGGCTTTTCTGACAGGTTCCATGTTTAAAGCATCTTTTGCCGTCGCGATAACAATCGGATTCGATAACTGGCTGGCAATCGCTTCCACCTCATCATGCCCGGAATCTCCGATTATTATAACCGTTCGTCCCTCGCTTTCAAGTAATTGTGAGGCTTTGTGAATCTCATTCACTAACGGACAGGTAGCGTCGATAATCTTCAGTCCCCGTTCTTTGACTTTTTGCCATAATTCTTTACTTGTGCCATGAGATCGAAACAACACCGGCATCTCTTGTGGAATATCATCAATATTCTGATAGACCATCACACCGCTGTTCTTGAGATCATCTATCACAATTTCATTATGAACAATATCGCCTAACATAGCAACTTTCCCATGAGCTTCGGCGGCATTATGAGCCATGTCAATAGCCCGTTTTACGCCGAAACAAAACCCGACATCTTTCGCAATTGTAATAGACAATAAATTCATTTGATTTTAGATAACCATTCACAGGTGTAAGTTAAGGAAAAAGGGAAAAAGAGGGGAAAAGGGAAATATACTTATCTCCTTATTTTTCTTTCTACCCTTCGTGGATCCAGTTTAAAGTCTGAAAAATTAATTAATAACCCTATATCTTTGTTAACTGCTTTTCCCAAAGGGATCACTACGTGATAAATATGATCTAACTTGGGCATAATATTTCTTATGGATTTCTTTAACTGTCTTAAGTTCTAAAACAAT
>JAUVYH010000104.1 GCA_030603165.1 Fidelibacterota bacterium | reverse complement strand
CTTTAAAAAAGGTTAAAATGCTACTTTCCCTAAAGAAACGTAAAAAACTATAATAAAAATGTAGTGCCGAAATTTTAAGGTGTTGAGAACGTATACCTTTGAAATCAATGAGTTTATGATATTCGAGTTGTCGAATCAAGGTTAAGCCGGTTTTATCAGGAGTTGGGTGATTTTCTGAAACAGCACTGCCGGGGATCAACAGCATATATCTACTTTGGTGAACGTGAATATATTAAAAATATTGGTTTGAAACCTGCCTGTAAAATACCCCTGGTTAACGGCGCTCTTGACGGGCGACTGGTGAAGTATGAGTTGTATTAAGAATTCAGATACATCAACCTTCCGAAGGTTGTGAGTGATATCGCAGACGTCACGACGCAGGAGATATTTGAAATTTGTGCCGCAGGCATCCCTGGGAAACTCGAAATTTGATAAATTGATGCCGAATATACTTTTTGCTTTCTACTTCCAATCGTGTCATTCTGAGGGAGGAACGACCGCCTCGACTCGTCGGGGTCCCTGGTGGGAAAGAATCTCTAAAGACCTGGAACGAGAGCAAATGATCTTGATCTTATCTCCACAGGAGTAATTATAATCATCTTTGCGAAAGTTTCTTCGGATAACATGAAAAATTCAAGAAAGTCTCGTGAAGTATCTTTAAATACCTTTCGCAAAGTTATCCTTATCTCTGGTTGCGGGGTTGCCCGCCTGCCTGATACCGTTCGGGCAGGTACTCTGCAACCTAAGTGACCGTAGGTTGGGAGTGAAGGTTCTCTGTCTCCGCAGGAGCGGAGACACAAGTGGTTCTTTCTCATCATTCAGTTTCCGCAGAGTCGGATTTAAACAAAAATTTGCTAAGCGGGCTTTCGTTATTTGCTGCATCGATAGCTGTTATAAAATATTGATAATTTAAGCCTTCTGATTGAATTGCAGTTTGATATTGTTGCGTATTTCCGGGTAGTATCGCAAATATTGATGCACCATCGGAAATATCAAGGGTGTCACCGTTCGACTGGTAAATGACAAATTTATGGATGGAATTGCCTTTATCTTTTGGTTCGCTATTTGTCCAGGTAAAATTTAATGTCCGGGAATCGATAATGACAAAACATTCTTCGGGTTCCGGTGGTTTTTCACTGAATTTCCAGGGCAGCGCCGGTGGAATGGCGGGGTAGGGAAACTTCTCATTCCTTAGCCGAATCCATTCCAGGCTATCGACAGAACTGACTGCAAAAAATACGACACCGCTTAATCCCGTGGATCGGGAGTCGTCAATTTCCTGAAGCACCTCGTCAAATGGCAAATTGAACGCACCAAGTCCGGCGGCTACCGGTTGGTCTACATTCGGGATACTGTTCCATAGTTGAATCGATTTCTGAAACGCCCCGTTTTTTCTTGAACGATAAGTCATTGGTATGATCATATCAATTTTGCCGATGTCTGCCCAACGGGCGGCATCCTGGTAGGCTTTATGATATCCGCTCCAGCCAGGCATATTATAATTTCCAATCACTGCTGCTGATACTTTTACCCACGGTTTGATAGCTGTGATTGCGTTATACGCCCCGGCAATGAATTGAGTTACCTGTTCACGTTGCCAGTCTTCCCAGTCGAGCTTGAGAGGATTACCCTTACCGGACTTAAAACGTTTGAGACTTTCGGCATCATGTGAATATCCGTGTTTGGTGGAACCTTCCGGGTAGCGAATATAATCGAAGTGTATGCCGTCGATATCATATTTGAATGTGATTTCCATGACGACATTTTTAATATGTTGACGAGCATTAAGATTTCCGGGAGAAAAGGATACATAATGATCAGATTTAGGCATCGGGTTCCCGGCGCTGTCACAGACCAGCCATTCCGGATGAGCGCTGTATGGATGCACGGGGTTGGATGGTGCAGGGTCGGACTTGCCGCGCCACGCCGGAAATGTGTTGATCCAGGCATGTAACTCGAGTCCCAGATCATGGGCGGTTTTTATGGCAAATTGGAGAGGATCCCAGCCCGGATCGGCGCCGAGTGTGCCGGTCAGGAAATGGCTCCACGGTTCATAACCGGATTTATAAAAAGCATCTGCATTTCCACGTACCTGGAAAAAGACCACGTTGCAATTTGCATCCCTGATTTGTTGAAAGGATTTTTGGATATACTGCTGAATAACAGTTTTATCGGTGGTATTGAGTGATTGGGTATAATCAAAACGGCTCATCCAGACGCCGCGCAATTCCCTTGACTGTGAAATAATTTTCAGTGGCGGTTCTTCAACCGGTTTTTCAAAAAGCGCCATAATAATCAAGATCAGTATGATTACGCTAACGGAGATCGTCAAATATTTGATGAGGTCGCGAGTGTTATTTTTCATGTTTGTCCCTTTTGGTGTTTTTTTCACTTTATTCAAAGTTTGGTCGTGCGGTATAATTGGAAATGTGATGTGAATAAAATAATGAATTTCATTGCATTAATTTAGTGATTTGAATCCATTTTCCAACAACCGCTTATAGTGAATATAAGAAAAAATTCCGATCAAATATTTAGCGACTAAAATATTGGTTTGGAAGTTTCCCCGAAATTTTAGCGCTGTACCTAATATTATGTCGAGATGATATAACCATCCCTTTCATTCTCCGGCAGCCGCCGGAAGAGGAAATATTTGAAGTAATTTGAAACGGGGTTATTTGGTATTGTAAATGTATTAACCACCCCCTTTTCCCCTCCTTGCCAAGGAGGGGATTTAGGGGAGATTGAGTTGGAATCTTTATGAAATAAGGCTTTTCCCATCTTAACTTTTCTAAATTACTATTCCACTTGTCAATGTGTTTTATCATCTTAAAATACAAAATATTGCGCTATAAGGGATTTCCAACTTCGTGGTGACTTCAGAAATATTGGTTTACTTGCTTCGCTGAACATGAATTATTAAGTTTACTGGCATTTTGTGAACGTAAGGAGTAAAATAAATATGAAACCGATCCAAAAATTTACCGTATCACCCGTACTTCCGGAACGATTGAAACGATTGCACGATATTGCCTATAATCTATGGTGGAGCTGGGATGTTGAAACACGTGAATTATTCAGACGCCTTGATCTTGATCTGTGGGAAGAAACCCGCCATAATCCGGTGTTGGTGCTAAGCCGTATTGATCAGGAAGTTCTTGAAGCACGGGCGCAGGATGAAAGCTATCTATACCAGATGGACCGCATACTGGAACGTTTTGACCGCACACTTGAGAAAACGCCGTGGTTTCAGCAGGAAGTAAAGGGTGATGTCCAATTAAATGTCGCTTATTTCTCAATGGAATACGGTATAACCGAAAGTCTCGCCATATATTCCGGTGGTCTGGGAGTCCTGTCCGGCGATCATCTGAAATCATCTTCGGAGTTAGGTATTCCGCTTCATGCTGTAGGGCTGTTGTACCAAAACGGGTATTTCCAGCAAAGCATTAATATTGATGACTGGCAGGAAGAAAAAGTAGCTGCCAATGATTTTTATAACATGCCGCTTAAACTCGAAAAGGACGATGAGGGAAACCGACTGCTGATCGATCTGCCATTTCCCGGACGCACAGTGTATGCCCGGATATGGAAGGCGGAGGTAGGGCGAATACCGTTATATCTGCTTGATGCGAATGTCGATGAAAATACTGAATCCGACAGAAAAATTACGGCTGAATTATACGGTGGCGATAAAGAGATGCGCATTCAGCAGGAAATACTGCTTGGCATGGGTGGCGTCAAGGCATTAAAAGCTGTTGGAACGCCGTTTTGCGTTTGCCATTTGAACGAAGGACATTCGGCATTTTCAGGACTGGAACGAATTAAAAGCCTGATCCGGGATGAACAGTTAAAATTCTATGAAGCTCTGGAAGTCGTGAAATCAAGTTCTGTTTTCACTACCCATACACCAGTGGAAGCAGGAATCGATCTATTTGAGCCGGAACTTATCGGGAAATATTTTAAGGATTATTGTAAAGACGTTGGTATTTCAATCGATGAATTATTTGCCTTGGGACGAAAAGACCCGAAGGATTTAAAAGAAGAATTTTCGATGGCGATTCTTGCTCTGAAACTATCTTTTAAATCAAACGCCGTTAGTCAGCTTCACGGAGAAATTGCCCGTAAAATGTGGAAATCATTATGGCCGGAAATTCTCACAAAAGAAATTTCTATCGGCAGTGTCACAAACGGTATTCATCATGCATCATGGATATCGGGAGAAATGGGAAATTTATTTGATCGTTATCTTGGTCCTGAATGGCACGGTAAGCCAACCGGTAAAGACACCTGGAAGAATGTGTATCAGATACCGGATGGCGAACTATGGCGAACTCATGAGCGAAGAAGAGAGCGACTGATTGGATTTGTTCGCCGAAGTCTTGTGCAGCAGTATAGGGATCTTGGTAAACCACCCCATGAGATTGCCAGGGTTAAAAGTGTGCTCAACACCGAAGCGTTGACAATTGGTTTTGCACGCAGGTTTGCTACTTACAAGCGGGCGTCTTTGATATTCAGCGATCCTGATCGATTAGAAAAGATTCTTGGTGATAAAGACCGTCCGATTCAGATTATAATTGCCGGGAAAGCTCATCCCCAGGACGCCGAAGGTAAAAAAATTATCCAGGAAATATTAAAACTTTCCCACGAGGAGCGATTTTATCAATCCGTAGTGTTTATTGAAAATTATGATATGAATGTAGCGCGCTATCTTGTTCAGGGATGTGATCTCTGGTTAAACAATCCACGCCGGGAACTGGAAGCATGCGGGACCAGCGGAATGAAAGCTGCGATCAATGGCGGATTGAATTTCAGTACTCTTGATGGCTGGTGGGATGAGATATATCATCCCGGGATAGGCTGGGCTATCGGAAACCGTGAAGTATATGATGATTTCGATTATTGGGACGAACAGGAAGCCAAGAAACTTTACAATGTTCTTGAAAAAGAAATTATTCCGACATTCTACTACCGGGATACGGACGGACTTCCAAGAGATTGGATTCGACGCGTTAAAGATTCAATCGTAAACATTTGTCCAATATATAACACAAACAGGATGTTAAGAGATTATACCGAACAGTTGTATTTTCCCGCCGCGGAGCGGGCGTATTTGATGCGCAACAATTCCTTTACGATTTCAAAAGAATTGGCTCAGTGGAAAAAACATATGCGAGATAGCTGGAATTCAATCAGGTTTTTGAAAATAGATACCAGCTCTACTAAGGAACTTTCTGTTAAAAGCGGCTTAGAAATAACGACTGTTATTTTCTTAGATGGAATTAGTCCCCATGATGTTGAGTTACAAATCTATTGTGGAAAAGTCGATAGCGACGGTAAAATTGTTGACGGGAAATTGGTTTCGATGAAATTGGAAACGGAAATGGGATCGAACAAATTCAAATATAAAGGTTCGATCAATAATTGGAATAGCGGATTGAACGGTTATACAATACGGATCATTCCAAAACATGAGGCGCTCATAAACCCTTTTGAAGATGGATTAATTCATTGGTTTGAGGGGTAAAAGACTATAAATTAGGCGCATAATTTGATGATTAAAGGTTCCTTCTCAAATTCAGTGGGTAAAATAAAAAAGGGCTCTTCTTAGAATTGAGTGGGTAGGTTAATGTCCAATATCCAACACGGAATTTCCAAATTTGAAGGAACTAAAAAAAGGATGAATGAAAAAGAAAAAAAGTTTGACTTACAGGAACGGTTTATTGATTATGCGGTTAGAATTATTAATGTTTCTGAACAACTGCCTGAAACAAAAGCAGGTAAACATATCTCTTCTCAAATACTAAGAAGCGGCACATCACCTGCTCCAAATTACGGGGAGGCTCAAAGTGCTGAATCTAAGGCTGATTTTATTTACCCCGTTAGATAATTAATAAATCAGCAGAAAACAATACGTTAAACGAAATATCTAACGGGGTGAATAAATTGAAAGTGGGTTTAAAAGAGTTGAGAGAAACTGAAGTGTGGCTGAAAATAATAGTTCGAACAAAATTGATTCAACCTTCGACCAAATTGTCCCCTTTATTACAGGAAACAGATGAGTTGATTTCAATACTTTTCAAAAGCATTGATACAGCGAAAAAGAAAAAGGAGCGATAGTGACAAAAATACTTGGATATTGGATATTCCGTGTTGGATATTGGATAATCAGATTTTTTATTTTTATTATACCAACCCACTCTAAACGAGAAGGAACCTGATTAAAGCATTATTAGAAAGTACCACTGAATGAATATCCTGAAAAATGATGAGGCAATTCAGCAATTAAAAAATGCGAAGCGGATAGCAGTTTTAACCGGAGCCGGTGTATCCGCTGAAAGTGGAATACCGACATTTCGAGGCGAAGAAGGTCTTTGGACGAAATTATCACCTCATGAGATGGCAAGCTTCGAAGCCTTTTATAACAATACCGCCATTGTTTCGGAATGGTATCACCACCGACGTGAAATTATCGATAAATCTAATCCCAATCCGGGTCATTATGCCCTTAAAGAACTTCAGGATTTGACGGAAGATTTCAGCCTGATAACCCAGAACGTTGATGGCTTACATCAGCGCGCCGGCAGCACAGATGTCATAGAACTTCATGGTAATATCATGGAGAATTATTGTATCAATTGCAATCGGCAATTTTCTCATGAAGAATTTGACGAGATCTACCGGCATAATTCCAATCATATCCCACACTGCTTCTGCGGTGGATTGATCCGACCCAATGTGGTTTGGTTTGGCGAACAATTACCAGAAGAAAGTATAAAGAAAGCTTATCAAGCGGCGATTCGGTCCGAAGTCTTTTTGTCAGTTGGCACTTCAGCGCAAGTCGCTCCCGCTTCTGATTTACCTCGCCATGCTAAACAGAATGGTTCCTACCTGATTGAAATTAATCCCAATCAAACGGCAATCAGTGACATTGTTAGTCTTCGTTTTGAAGGTCTTTCGGGAGATATTTTACCAATGTTCGTTGAAGATTTAAAAGAGATTTTATCTAATAATCAGCAAACGGTTCGTTAAAAAATTCGATTGTGAAAATATTGTTAAAAACGCTTCAAAATATTTCAATAACCTTAAATAGACCCTACTAGAAAAGGTAAATTTAGATTTTCAAATGTGAGAAAAAATATAAACGCAGAGGCGCAGAGATCGCAGAGTATTTTAAAGAAATTTAAATTATGCATGAAAATGAAATATCAGAGAAGATAATCGGAGCGGCAATAGAAGTACATAGGATTTTAGGTCCAGGGCTTTTGGAATCTGTTTACCCCGTTAGATATTCTTAGTCTTTATTAGCAGAGAAATATAGAAATATGCAAAAAAACAATCCTATAGACAAACCTAACTTGGATAAGCCAGAATTTCAAATTTCCCCCGAAGGGGTCTCTTTGAGAAAGTTTCAAATTGCAAATTTATAATAATCCCCGCCTGCCAAAGAAAAACGGCAGGCAGGTCTGCGATCTCTGCGCCTCTGCGTTAAGTATTAAAACCCTTTTCGAATTAGGTATAATTATTGGTTTTTTTATCCTATTCTCGCATCGCTGCGCATATTTCAATACGTTTTATAACGCCGAGCAATATTTTAAAGAGGGCAAAAAGGAACTTGAAAGTGCAGAGGATGGGAAAATTTCCATCGGTGTGCGGAAAAAATTTAACAGCGCCATAGAAAAAGCGAATAAAGTACTTGCCGATTATCCCGATAGCCGCTGGACGGATGATGCATCGTATATAATAGCGATGTCAAATTATTATAAGATGGACTTTTCGGTTGCCAAAAGAAATTTTGAGGAATATTTTGCAAAATATCCTGCCAGTGAATTACGTCCGCAGGCAGAGATATGGTACGGACGCTGCCTCTGGAAACTTGGTGAAAAAGAGCTGGCTTTACACCAGTTAAACCGATCGGTGCGACGGGTAAAGAATCCTGAGATGAAAGCAGAAATATATTTTGCGATTGCAGAACTCTATCAATCCTCGAATACCCTTGATTCTGCGCTGCAATACTATGGAAAAACAACTAAGACCGGACGCGATCTGCCGATAGCCGCCCAGGCTCAATATAATATTGCAGAGATTTATCTGTTAAAGAACCGGATAGACCTTGCAATCGATAACCTGAAGAATGTTAGTAAATATTCTCCCACCAATGAATTAAAAGACCGGATGCAGATTCTGCTTGCACGTATTTACCGTGAATCGGGCAAGTTTGATGAAGCACGGGAGCTGATAAATACTAAACTGAATGATATTAGCAATGAAAATATCTGGGGAGATCTCGAATACCAATTAGGACTACTATATATTGCCGAAGGCGATTTTGAAGCGGCGTCCTTGCGCTTTAGCCAAATTACCGAAAAATATTCAGGAAAACCTGTTTCAGCGGAGGCTTATTATCAGTCGGGTATTTTAAATATGGTCCATTTTCATGACTATGATAAAGCCCAGAAACAGTTTGACCAGGTCAAACGTGAAGATAAGAATTCCAGGTATGCATTTGATGCTCAGAATAAAGCTTCGGAGATCAAACGGTTTTTCAATATTCAAAAGCAACTTAAGAAGGCGTGGGAGATAGTAGAGCCTTTTGATCGATCTCTACGAGGTATCGTTGACAGTACCCAAATCTCTCTGGAAGATGACGCCCGTCCCGAAGACCTAAAAAAAACTATCGAGCTTCACGAAGAAGAGCGACGGAAAAACATCGATACTTCAGCAGTATATAATGACTACTATAAATCGCTTTATGAAATAGCCGAACTCTATTATTTTAACTTTGAACAGGTTGATAGCGCTGTTACATATTTTAATAAAATTAATAGCTCCAAATATTTTAACATGTTTCGGGATAAGACATTATACGCACTTTATTATTTGTTCGATGATGAGGGAGATTCAATAAAGTCCTGTGCATATCTGGATACACTCAGGTTGCTGTACCCGGAATCGCCGTATTTAGCGTTTATTGAAAAACGCGAAACCGGCATCCCCTCTGAGGAAATCATAGCGCGTCAACTGTTTTGGGATGGTGAAAAGTTGTTTGATGTCAATGTTGATTCATCGATAGCTGTTTTTAATTCCATATATACTCAATATCCCACAACCTATTACGCCGAAAAAAGCGTGTTGAGTATTGCTTGGATATATCATCACAAATATTATGATCTTGATAATGCGATGAAATGGTACGATACATTTATCAATCAATATCCTGAGAGTGAGAATATCAATTTTGCAAAACCTGAATACAATACACTCAATGATATTTTACTGTCTTTGAATGCTCCGCCGCCGGATTCAACGTCTCTGGAACAGGAGGATTTAGAAGAGGAAACTCCCGAAGAAGACATTCCAATAAAGCAAGAACAAACGGAAGAACAATAAATAAATTGCCATTTTAATAATGAAATGTATCACTATAGGAACAGTCCAGTCCAATCAGAAAGTCGCTGATCAGATATTTTTTGCCACGATTGAAGTCCCTGAAATAGCCCGACAATGTTTGCCCGGGCAGTTCGTTAATATTTATTTCCCCGGTTCTGTAAAATTATTTCCAAGACCTTTTAGTATTGCAGGCGTTTCGGGGAAATCGATCTTAATATTGTATAAAGTTATCGGTTCACAAACGACGCTGATGAGCAGATGGCAGACCGGGCGTCAGGTAAAATTATTAGGACCTCTTGGTAACAGTTTTACTATTTCAGAAGATAAATCCGTTGAATACGTTTTATTGGCAGGTGGAGTTGGCGCTGCGCCGTTGATGTTTTTTCGTGACGAATTAGCAAAAAAGAAGATCAAACCGCATTTTTTTATTGGCGCGAAAACGAAATCCGAGTTGCCGATTATAGAGGATGTTAAATCCGATTTAATTGTAACGACGGACGACGGCTCAAAGGGATTAAAAGGCACAGTGATAGAACATTTCGAAGATTTTATAAAAAATATCAGGCGTCCTGTTTCTCTAAATGTCTGCGGACCGGATTCGATGATGAGCGCATTAAAGAATATCTCGTTTCCCGATAACGTCACAATAAATGTATCATTGGAAAAGACTATGGCATGCGGACTGGGATTATGTCAGGGTTGCGTAGTGAAAACCACGTCCGGAAAATATAATGGACATTATGCTCTCGTTTGTAAAGATGGTCCGGTATTTAATCTTAACGATGTAGAATTTGATGAATGATTTATCAATAGACCTTGGTAAAGGCTTGAAACTTGCGAATCCGGTCTTGACAGCGTCGGGAACCTTTGGCTATGGTGATGAGGTTTCTGAAGTCGTTGATGTTAATCGTTTCGGAGGCATAGTCACCAAATCTCTTAGCCTGGAACCACGAATCGGTAATCCGCCTCCCAGAATTGTCGAAACTCCTTCGGGTATGATAAATTCGATTGGTCTGGCGAATATTGGTTTAGAAGCCTTTTTGAGAGAAAAAGCGCCCTATCTGAGTCAGCTAAGCTGCAAGGTTATCATTAATATCGCCGCCCGTACAGAAGAAGAATTCTGTGATGTCATCAAAGCGCTTGACAATGAAAAATGGATTTCCGCCTATGAGATCAATGTTTCCTGTCCGAATGTGAAAGAAGGAGGGATAGCTTTTGGTACGGATCCGGACGTTCTTCGGTGTCTGACACGGAAATTGCGGGATAAAACAGACCGTTATCTAATCGTCAAATTATCGCCGAATGTTACTAATATTGCTCAAATGGCGGAAATCGTTCAGGAATGCAACGCTGATGCGGTTTCGATGATCAATACGTTATATGGAGCGGCGATTGACATTCACACCCGTAAGCCGAAAATCAATACCGTCATTGGCGGTTTATCGGGACCGGCGATAAAACCGGCTGCATTGGCGCACATTATCAAAGCCCGAGAAGTAATTGATATACCGATTATCGGCATTGGCGGTATCAGTAACGGAGAAGACGTCATTGAATTTATGTTAGCCGGCGCCTCTGCGGTTCAGTTAGGAACAGTAAATTTCTATAATCCATGCGCTATTTACGAAATATTGAACTTTATCGAGCAATATATGACACAATACAACCTGATGTCGTTACAAAAAATTATCGGACAGGCGCTGGTATGAGAAATTTGATTATCATCGGGATAATATTCATGTTTTCCTGTACATCGGCGCCGCGATATCACTATTCGCCGCAACCGGCAAAACCAAAAAAATCATCCGGCCAAAAACAATCAAGACAAAAACCGCCGCCAATGCTGATCAAGGGAGCTCAGCATACTGCTGTATTTACGGCTTCATATTACGGTCATAACGATGGATTTCACGGAAAAAAGTCTGCCAACGGTGAGGTATTCGACAAAAATGCAATGACTGCCGCCCATAAGACACTGCCATTTGGAACCGTATTAAAAGTGACCTATCCAAAAACAGGAAAATCCGTAAAGGTCAGAATAAATGATCGCGGACCTTATATTGCGGGACGTGATATTGATCTATCCTACGGCGCCGCGGCAAAACTCGGGCTAATTAAACATGGCGTCGGAAAAGTACGCGTAACCGTAGTCAAATGGGGAACAGGAGAGACTAAACATCATGAATAACTTCCATCACGACTGGTCGGGACAACGAAGCATGTCCCGACCAGTCGGGATCCGTTGGGAAAAGATGATCCGTAGGATTTCTGAAGGAGTAATGGGATATTGTATTGTCATTCGCTGTGCTGTCATTTATTGTCATTCGCTGTGCTGTCATTTATTGTCATTCGCTGCGCTGTCATTTATTGTCATTCGCTGTGCTGTCATTTATTGTCATT
>JAUVYH010000117.1 GCA_030603165.1 Fidelibacterota bacterium | reverse complement strand
TTTTAAAGATGATAAAGTTTTAACATCTGAGATAATGGACTCTATTAAAACCAGTGATGTCGTTGTCGAAGATACAGTTACTCAGCTAATTGATGTTGATGATAGCGATTTTCGGACACGCTACAATGAAGCATTAAACCTGTATTTTGACCGGAATTACCAGGTAGGTATCGAGAAATTTTCCGAGTTGCTCAATATTAGTAATCAACATCCGTTATCGGATAATTGTCAGTATTGGCTCGGTGAGTGTTATTACTCATTGGAAAAATATTCTGAGGCAATTAGTAAATTTGAGAAGGTTGGCTCGATTGGTGACGGAAATAAAGCAGACGCCGCCCTGTTTAAAATCGGGATGAGCTACCTGAAGATGGGAAAAAATACCCTGGCGGTATCGTCATTTAAACAACTGGAGAACCAATTTCCGAAAAGCGATCTGCTTGGAAAAGCACAGCAATATTTAACAACACAAGAAAAATTTTGATTTGTGAAAGTGTTTCGATTTATAATTATGTTAGCCCTGCCACTCACAATAATATCACAGGAGCTTGATACTGGTCGTGTGGAGAAAAAGAAAAGTTTTATGTACGATTTAGGAATACACATTGAGCCAGCGAGGGAGTCTGCTCCCCTTCACGGTATAGGCGTTGCTAACCTAAGTTTGATTCAGATCGTGAATCAGATGGACTCCCTCTCTTTGGCTTTCTCACAATATAAGCAGAAGACTGATGAAAAAATCCAGGAACTTATCCGCCGCAGTGATTCACTGGAACTTGAAAACCAGCGTTTGCAAAACCAAATCTTTTTATCTCCTTTCACGGCGCTTACACCCCCTTTCAGAATATATTCGAAGAAAGAGGGAAAACGGTTTTTTCAGAAGGGGAATGACGCATATTTTAATAAGAATTATAATGTAGCCGTGGATTATTTGTCTAAAGCCATTGCCAGCGAGCTATCGGGCGCCGTTGTTGGAGATGCCTATTATTGGATCGGAAATTGTTATATCCAACTGCATGATGAGTATCTGGCATTGGAATATCTGAAGAAGGTTATAGAGTATCCCTTGAGCGAAAAATTGGATGACGCTCTTTTTCTGGCAGCAGTAACATATCGAAAACTGGGTAACCGGAAAATGGCAATGATTTTTTTAAAACGTCTGCTAAACAGGTATCCCGACGGACAACTTACAAAGTTGGCTGATCTGGAACTTAAACGGCTGGAAACGATGGATTGAGACCAAAACGGAGTTTAGTTCGATGATAAAACGCAGTTGTATCATATTTGCTTTAGTGGTAATAATTACTGCATCACTGTCGGGACAGGTAAACAAAGTTGCATTTACAAAACCAGGTTTCATGATGAAGATTCCTACCAGCAGTATTTATAGAACTCCATATATTTTTCGGACAGGAATCGGCACCGATATTTATTGGCCTGAAGACACATTAGTCACTATTAGTGGTGTCTTTTTCGAATATGATTTATCAAATACGTTCAAAGCTGGTGTGACTTTGATTCAGGGAGTTGGACTAAAACCACCTGTAGAATTCGGATTTCACTTCCAAAAACGACTTTTTGTGTATGGTGACATTAGTTTTTCGGCGGGAGTCCATGATCTTGTACTTAAGCAAAAAGATATACAAGAAGACACAAAGGGATTAAACGTTGACCCTAAGAATCTGTCGTTTTTCGGTGTGATTAGTAACGAAAAACAACTGGCAAAAACCAGTATGTCCACTTATATAGGGTTTGGCACAGGATTATCAACACCTGTATTTGCCGGTATATTGATGCATACGGATATTATGGAAGAGCGCGGTGGCGTGGATTTTATCGCTGAATTCGACGGCGGTGGAGTTAATGCCGGTGTAAAAATTCCTTTTACAAAAGATTATAATCTGTCCATAGGAGTTAATAATCTAATTAATTTACCCAAAGATTCTATGCTTATAGAAGACTTAGAGCTCATCAAAGCGCAGAGCTATCCAAGTATTAATATTGGATTGGACTTCAGAATTCCCCGTGTAAAACCGGAGGATGCAAGAAAGCGACGGTTAATGGGAATGGTTGATGAAGAAACTCAGGTGATCCTGGATATGGAGGAGCAATTCGCTGTAAAACTGGACTCCACTCTTAAAGCTGCCGATTATGAAATTGCCAAGCTGAAAGACTCATTAAAGATTTATGAATCTGAGGTAAAATATCTGACGAGTCAGGTGGCACAGTTGCGTCAGAAAACAGCCGTTCTGGAAGACTCTGTTCGTTCGGCAAAACTCGCCAAACATGCCATGGAACAGAATATAAATCTAGCATTGAAACATTTGTCCCGATCATTACGATTTTTCTACGCAGGGGATTACCGTGAGGCGCTTCAGGAAGTCGAAGCCGCGATTGATCTGAATCCAAATCTGGCACTCGCCTATGCTCGGCGAGGATCAATTTATTATAAACTTGGTGATATTAATCGGGCGTCTATCAATTGGAACCTGGCATTGCGTATCGATCCTGAATATGACGATGTGCGGAATATATTACGCGCCCTGAATGAAAACCGGCTCAGAAGCGTTGGTTCAACTCGAAAGGAATAGAGGAATAGTCCATGGATATAGCGAGTTTTTTAGGTGTTATAGCCGGAACCGGTCTAATAGTTTTGGGAATTTATCAATTAACTCCCAACTTCATCGTATTTGTCAGTCTCCCCGCTTTATTAATTGTTGCGGGCGGCTCCTTTGCCGCGACTTTGTTAAGTTTTTCAATGAAGGATGTTTTTGGCTTAATTCGCTCGGTCATCGTTATCTTTAAAAAACAGAATATCAAAATGCCCGAAGAAGTTGATGGAATAGTAGAATTAGCGCCAATTGCCCGTAAGAGTATGCAGGAACTGGAAAAATCTTTGCCGAATGTCGGTAACTTTTTCCTTCGGGACGGTCTTCAGATGGTGGTTGACGGTTACAACCCGAGTGAAATTCGGGAAATATTGGAAACTCGAATTGAAAACAGGATTCTCCGTGAAAAAGGTGAAGCGAACGTTCTCAAAACAATGGGGAAATATTCACCGGCATTTGGAATGATCGGTACTTTGATTGGTTTGGTAGTTATGTTATATGGTATGGCGGAAATAGCTGGAGGCAATGAAGACCCGATGAAAGTACTTGGCGCCGGTATGGGAGCCGCTCTAATTACGACCTTCTATGGAACGATTCTTGCAAACTTGATGTTTAACCCCATGGCTGTAAAATTTGAAACCCGTATCGAAAAATCGAATACATTACAGATGATGCTGATTGAAGGAGTGCTTCTGATTCATGCTCGTAAACACCCCTTAATCGTGAGAGAGAAATTAAACTCATTTTTAAGACCTCATGACTGGAAGAAGCCCGAGGAATCGTAAAATATGGCTGAAGAAGCAGTAAAAAAGAGAAAGAAATTCGAAATTAAAGGCGATGTCGATGAAGCAGAGCCGTGGCTACTCACTTACGGCGATCTGATGACACTGCTGATGACGTTTTTCGTATTGCTTTTTTCTATGTCCACCCTTGATCCGGTTAAGTTGGAACAATTCAGCGATTCGATTGGCGATGCATTAGGTGGAAGGAAAAAGACTGAAAAATTCTCATTAGCGGAAATTTACAAAGAAGTAGCAAACGTGATAGAAGAAGAAAATTTAAAAGGCGTTGTGGAAGTGGAGACCAGTCCCAAAGGTGTTTCAATTATCCTTCCCAGCAATATTTCGTTTGCCTCAGGCAGCGCCAATCTTAACCCAAACATCTATTCCTTATTAAATAAATTTGAGTCGATGATGCAAAAATCCATATTTCCTATCGCGATCGAAGGACATACGGATAACGAACCGATATCGTCGCCGATTTTTCCATCAAACTGGGAGTTGTCCTCTTCCAGAGCAGCACAGGTTGTGCGTTTCTATATTGCAAGAGGCATTCCCGCTGACAGGTTTCAGGCAGTTGGGTTATCTGACACGCGACCTAAAGCCAGGGGAGCGACCGTGGCTGAAGCCAATGCTACGTCTGAAAAACGGGCGACGAACCGGCGTGTTGAAATATATTTTCTGACAATGAGATAATCAAGGAGTGTAGAGAATGCTCAAAAATAACATTAAAAAGTTCGGAAGTTTATCTATTTTTATTCTGCTGATGGCGGTATTGATAAATCCGATCGCATCACAGGAAAATCAGATGTCCTATTTATCACAGAAGCTGATGTTGGAAAACAGTCTGCGTGAGCGCGTGACTAATGCCCTGGATAAATTACTGGATGACATTAAATTTATTGTCGATGTTTCGGTTGAAATTGCATTTACTCCTATTGAGCAGACCAAGACAGTTTATGAAACTCCCCGCGAGAGCGCGACAAGAATAAGTCCAACAAAAAAAACACAGCCGCGAACCGAAACAGCTCCCCAAACAGAAATTCAACGTCAGGAGCGTACCAGTCCGGATCTATCACTGCCTTTGCCCGGCTTTGATATGCCGCAAGAATTGGTTACTCCGGATCAGGAAATAAGTACGCCTGCTCTGCAGGAAGGACCGCCAAGCGAACTCGCCGAATCTGTTACAGAAGTTCCGACCTATACACAGGAAGTCAGTCAGGAACACCGGGTTGTATCAACACAATCCATTCCGATCCCTGTTATAAAACGGCAACAGATCAATATAATTATGGAAGATGGCATAACACCGGAAATTATCGAGAATGTTCGGCAGGTCGTTTCGATTGCGTCTCATTATGACCGAGCCAGAGGTGACGTTATAAGCATTATGACGGCTTCATTCAGGAAACGTCAGGATCAGGATGCCGCGGAAGCTATAATCCTGAAAAACATTGCTGAGAAAATCGATGATTTGGAACAACGCCAGCGGAAAGCCGAACAAATAGCAAAAATAGAACAGCAAAAGCAGGCAGAACGTCAAGCGGTAATTCGCGATTCACTGCGAATGGAAGAATTGCGTAAACAGATTGCCGGTCTGCAAACTCAATTGGACGCTCCACAGCTGTCGGAAGATCAGCGGAAAGAGACACGCATACTCACAAATGAGCGAGAAATGGAACTCTCAAACTTGAAAATCCAGCTGCGGGAAAGTAACCGACGTCTTCAGGAGTTAGAAATGACTGCTCTTGAAACGGTTCCGCCTGGCTACAGAAGTGTTAAAGATCTCGGACTTTATATCATTTTGGGAATTTTTGCAGTCGCCCTGTTAATTCTGCTTATAATTTTACTGGTGAATCGGAGAACCCATCAAAAAAGGCAGGAAATGGAGTGGGGATACGGAACAAAGATTCCCATGGGACCGCGACCTCAACCACAACAGGCGCCCCGGCAAGCTGCTCCAGTAGATACACACCCCCAGACAGCCCCTCCTCCTGTACCACTACAACCGCAGGCAGCTCCACCGAAACAGGAACCACCTGTCGATATGTCGGCTATGAAAGAGGAAATGAAAGGTATTAAGCAATCTGTAATTTCGATGAGTGTCGGACAGCCGGATACCGCATCCCGGGTTATTACCGAATGGTTGGCACAGGAGCAAAAAGCCGAAGAGAGCGAATCGGAATTCGAAGGAGGATTATAAGAATGGTAGATTTTAAAAACCTCGACGGTTTGGATAAAGTTGCAATCCTTTTTAAAACCCTGGGGAATAATCTCGCATTACAGTTATTCAAGGGCATGACCAAGGAACAGATTCAAAAGGTCCGGCAGCGCATGAGCACAATTAACAATATTCCTTTCACGGTGAAAAAGACAATCTTGGAAGAATTTTATTTCAGCTTTGTTTCTGAGAAATTCACGCCGGTTGCGGAAGAGACTAAAAAACCCTTTGAATTTTTAAATAATCTTACAGATGAACAGGTAATCTATCTGGTTGCCACTGAAACTCCACGGATTATGGCATTAACGATCGCTCAACTGGGTGCAGAACGACAGGTGAATGTTCTTCAGAATCTTGACCCAACGGTACAGCCTCGTGTGATTACTGAGATTGGGCATCTCAGGGATATCCCGCTGGAAGGTGTGGTAAATATTGCCAATGAGCTGAAAGAAAAATCGGCGTTCATTCCGCGTGCTTCTGAATTCAATCGAGGCGGCGGTGAAAACCTTGCCGGGATTTTTAGTCAGTTACGTCCAAAAGATGAAAAACGTTTTCTCGAACATCTGGAAAAGGAAGCCCCGGACATCGTACAGGAAGTCAAGCGTCATTATTTCAGTTTTGATGATTTGTCGAAACTACCGCATGATATCCTGTCGGACGTCTTAAAATCGGTGGAAGCTTCTGAAGTCGCTTATGCCTTGAAAGGTCAACCCGAAGAGATAAAGGAACTGTTCGTTAACTCATTGCCGCAGAGGACTCAAATAATTCTGGAAGATGAAATGGAACTCCTGGAAGGTCCGCAACCAAGGCGTAAAGTCGAAGCCGCTCAGAAAAAGGTCGTTGACAAAGCGCGGGAATTGGAAAAAGAGGGGCGATTTAAACTGGAAGATTTCATGGAAGCCGATTTTATCGAATAAATTGGTTGCATTGTATTGAAAAAAAATAAATGAAATGCCCCGGGAAAGGGGCATTTCATTTAGCTTGTTAAACCTATGGTCGGATTATTGAACTCGAAACATCATCATCGTCAGAAATGAACTATCTTAATCGTATCCTTTTAATTTTTCTATTTGGTGTGCAGACGCTTGCCGGTCAGTCATTTGACGACCAGGAAAAGAAAGTCCAGGAAGCTCTGAAAATGATGAACCGAATGCAGCATGAGGAAGCGTTCAGGATATTTTCCGAAGTCCGGGAAACAGAGCCATATCATCCACTCGCGCCCCTGGGTATTTTGGCTAACGAGTGGTTTGTTAATCAGGAAAAATTTGGATATAAAGCCGGCAATAAGGAATTGATTAATGATATTGAGGAAGTCACTACAGAATACCGAAAGCGAATGGTTATTGACCCGGACAATCCGGAATTGAGGTACTATCTGGGGTTGACTATGGGATTAAGAGCCAGGGTACAATTGTCAGAAAAAAACTGGGTGGGCGTTCTTATAAATGGTTATAAAGTCATCCGCTATATCAAATCGGCTTTAGAAAAAAGCCCTGATAATCCCGACATCATAATAGCTTTTGGTGTGTTTAATTATTATGTGGGTTTGTCTTCCGGCTTCATGCAAATAGCATCCTGGATTTTACAGATGTCCGGATCAAGAGAGGAAGGGCTGGAGCAGATTCAACGGGCAGCCTTAGAGGGAAACTATTCCCGTTACGAAGCGCGGAGTCTGCTGGCATTTATTTATTTGTATCTGGAAGGAGACTATATTTTATCCAAGCGTTGGGCTTCCATGCTTGAAAAGGAATTTCCTGAAAATCCCTATTATATCTTTTTATTAGCGGAATCGGAATTACGGACAGGTAATTCCCGGATAGAAACCCATATAGATAAAATATCCGATTGTTTGGATGATCTGAGTCCGTATGCTAAATCAGATTATATGCAACGTCTTCAATTATTAAATGGAACCAAAGCCTTTCTGGAATACGATCTGAAAACAGCGGAACGAGAGCTGACACAATTTATCGAAAATTTTGAATCGGAGTTGGATTACGATCTCGCCAGCGGCTATCTTAGATTAGGTCAGGTTTATGATCTTCAGGCAAAACGGCTGCAGGCAATCGCGCAATATCGACGGGTGATTGATCTGGATAACCGGACGGTTGCGGTTCGGCAGGCAAAATCCTATTTGGAAGAACCCTTTGTTATAAAATATTAACGGATATTTTTTAATTGTTATGCCGATGTCATAATTGTAATTTGTACAAATGAATAAAATTGAACGAAAAATAACCCGTATTGTAAATGTCGGAAGTGTTCCGGTTGGCGGCGGTTTTCCTGTCAGCGTTCAATCTATGACCACCTCGAAGACAGCGGACGTTGATGCCCTAATTCGGGAGATTGAATTATTAGAGACCGCGGGTTGTCAGATCGTTAGAGTTACTGTTCCAGATAATGATGCAGTAAAGGCATTAACAACTATAAAAAAATCCACATCAATTCCACTGGTTGCGGATATTCATTTTGATTATCGGCTGGCATTGGCGGCGATCGACGCCGGCGTCGATAAAATCCGCATTAATCCAGGGAATATCGGCGGCGGGGACAGGGTAAAACAGGTTCTGACAGCTGCAAAAGCTGCACATGTACCCATTCGCATCGGCGTAAATTCCGGTTCACTTGAGAAAACATTGCTGGACAAATACGGTCATCCTACTGCTGAAGCGATGCTTGAAAGCGCCTCTCGTCATATTGACATCTGTTTGGAAAATAACTTCGAGGACGTTATTGTAGCGCTCAAATCCAGTAATGTCAATCTTATGATTGAGGCTAACCGCCTGTTTTCAGATAAATACGATTTTCCGCTACATCTCGGTGTAACCGAAGCGGGACCACCCTGGCAGGGAACAATTAAGTCTGCTATCGGCATTGGAACGCTGCTATCCGAAGGGATCGGTGATACGATCCGGGTATCATTGACTGATGATCCCGTTCAGGAAGTTCGAATAGGATTTGAGATTTTAAAATCTCTGAATTTAATTCAACGGGGAATTACCATCATTTCTTGTCCAACATGTGGTCGTGCGGACGTGGATATTTTAGGAATTGTGAAAGAAATCGAAGAAAAAACCCGTCATATACAAAAACCAATTTCTGTAGCGGTAATGGGATGCGCTGTAAACGGACCCGGTGAAGCCCGGGAAGCCAATCTTGGCATCGCAGGTGGTAAAAATGTATTTCTATTATTTCGAAAAGGAACAATTATAGAAAAGATTCCGGAGTCTCAGGCAGTTGACCGGCTCCTGGAAGAAATAGAAAAATTTTCGGTATCGGATCCTTTATCCGACACTATCGAGGAGGGAACGTGATGAAAAGAGCTGTTTTAATTGCAATGATCGTTGCTGCATTCGGACTTGCCCGGGCACAGGATGTGATTCAGAGTAGAGATTTTGATTATACATCATACGGTCAAATGATTTACTGGAAAACGTTGACGGAAGAGGAGAAAAAGGTTTTTCTGCACGCCTATCTTTACCGGACTCATGAAATCGCCCAGCAGATGAAACAAAACCGCAAACTGAAATCATCGGCAGGCAAATATATTGATGAATTAGCCAATCCGGTTTACAAAATATTTCAAGATCTGGATAGCAAAAAAAAGAAAGACCTGATCGATTGGATCGATATATTTTACCGGAATGAATTCAATCATAAAGAGAATTTTTACAATGCATTGACATATGCCTTTCAGAAGCTAAAGACCGGTAAAGAATCGATGAACGATGTTTATAAACGAACCTACAAACAATAATACAGGCTGTTTTTAGCATTTTAACGATTCACCGGGCTAAGATCTTTTCATGAACCGATTCAACCTTCCTTATCAATATTATATAGAATATTTCTTTGTTTTCTGGCTGAATAGACTTCTACCGCGTTTGACCCATTCCCAACGGCTCCGGTTTGCGACAATTCTGGGATGGCTGATATATCATTTCTTACCCTTTCGAAAAAAAGTTGTCCTGACCAATTTAAGAAGGTCCTTCCCTGAAAAATCTAATCACTGGCATAAAGACATTGCCCGAAAAACTTATCTTCATACTGCCAGAGTATATTTCGACCTGTTCGCTTTATTTCAAGTAAGTAATGACCGTTTTGAACAAGTGGTTAAGTCTGTTAATTCGGAGGTGGCTGATGATGCCCTGAAAGAAAATAGAGGAGTGATCGTCATCCTGTTCCACTTTGGCAACTGGGAGCTGGCCGCGGATTGGTTTGCCCGCAAAGGTTATAAGGTTGCCGCTGTAGCGGCACGCTTGAAAAATCCACTGGCTCACAGACTGATATTTGAGACGCGCATGAAGAATGGATTACAACTATTCAAGAAGGGCAAAAAGGGTAATATCAAGATTATAAGATACCTTGAAAAGGACCACATTCTTTTTATGATAGCCGATCAGGATGCCCGGAAGAATGGTATCTGGATCAAGTATTTCAACCAGTGGTCTTCCAGTTTTCGGGGACCGGTATTGTTCGCTCAGCGCCGGCAAAGCCCGGTGATTCTATGCACCTGTCTGATGGACAGCAATGGTAAATACAACATTCATTTCGAACGATTTTCGATGGAAGTTCCGAGAGAAGATAAGCAAGAATCCCTGGTTCATTACCTGACCCAATCTTACACTAATTATTTCGAAAATCTGATCCGGCAATATCCGGAACAGTATTACTGGTTGCACCGTCGCTGGAAAACAAAAGTCCCCAAACATATTGCAGAGAACGACAGGTAATATAATGAAACCTTTGATTGTG
>JAUVYH010000158.1 GCA_030603165.1 Fidelibacterota bacterium | reverse complement strand
ACAAGTCTGAATAAAGTTAGATATCTGTTTAATATGAAAAAAGATGGCTAAAATGTAGTGGTGAAAATAGTATGCGCTACAATAACTATTCCCATGTAAAACAATATGTTATCAAATTTGATTTGTCGAAGTTGGGTTAAGAGACTACTCAAACCATCATTATTAAAGAAATTTCTTCTGGCGTTTTTTATCGTGACGATGATTCCGCTAAGCATCGCCGAGTATTTCACAATGCAAAAAGCTGAGGAGGAGTTAAAAAGCGTTCTGAATGAAGAATATTACCTGATCATCGATCAATTGAGGCGAACAGTAGATGAAGTTTTTATCGGCAATTGGCTGATAAATCTGACTTCTCTGGCCGGCTATCTCGAAAAAGACCCCTATCTGTCTGATGAATTACGTAATTCGTTAATGGATGCGAAATTGAACCAAATCAGTGAAAGCGTCATTCTGGCGCTAAAAATGTCGGATATGGAGCAGCCGTACTTCTTTATGAAGAGTGAACTGATCACGGAATTATACGGGAAAGACCCTGAGAACGTTGCTGAATTGTTTCAATTTACCGGTGAAGCCTATACCGGTGAGATAACGTCTTCAACAAAATCTCCGATATATCTTAAAAATAGTCAAAAACTACTACTGCCGATCGAATTTCCCGTCGAATGGGAAAACGGTCAAACTGCGGTTATCCGGGGTGTATTTGATCTAAACGCTATTTTGGATTATATCTCAACCGAGATATCGATCGGCGCACGGGAATTATACATTGTCAATAAAGATGAACAGGTTGTGTTCAGTAATAAAAATGCCAAGTTTGCATCCGGAGATACTCTGCCGTATCCCATCATGACGAAAGTGAAAAATAGCCTATTCGGAGAGACACGCATCTTTCAAATCGAGCAGTTCAGTTATGATGGTGAAAAATACCTGGGGAATTTTACAATATCACAATATGTCAAGTGGGGAATCGTCGTTGCCGACAAATATAGCCGGGCATATGCTATGGTTGACCAGGCAAGGCGGGACATTATTAAATGGATCGGTATTGCGATTCTTTTATGTATTATTTTTTCCGTTTTCTTTGCCCGGTCTTTCTCCAGCGCAATGAGGTATCTGGCTGATATCGCCAAAAAAATCGGTAGCGGTGAATTTGATGTCAAAGTAAAGGTTAAATCAAAAGATGAAATGGGACAGCTGGGTATATCACTCCAGGAAATGGCTGTCAGTTTAAAGGATGCCGTCCAGGTAAAAGAAGAGCTTTTTGCAATTCAGGCGGAAGTTGAAATCGCCAGCCGGATTCAGCAGTCGATTTTACCGGTCGGGGGACCTGATTTGAAAGGTCTTGACTTTGGCGCGCGTTATATTCCGATGGAAGGCGTTGCCGGTGACTTCTATGATTTTCATGTTTTGAGCGAACGGACTGTTGGTGTTCTTGTTGCCGACGTATCCGGACATGGTATTCCGGCGGCGATGATCAGCACGATGGTCAAAGTAACATTTTCCCAGCAGAGCAGTATCGGTGACGACGCTTCGAATGTATTAAACGAGATGAACCGGCTGCTTTCCGGTAAAATGGAAGACCAGTTTCTGACAGCCGCCTATGTTTACCTTGATCTGAAGAAAAAGATATTAATAACTGCCGACGCCGGACATTGTCCCTTGCTGATCTGGCGCAGAAAGACAAAGGAAATCCTGAGAGTCAAGCCAAAAGGTATGATCATCGGATTTATGCCGGAGATAAATTGTCCGATCGAAGAATTAAAAATTAAAGACGGTGACAGGATTGTAATGTACACTGATGGAATAATCGAAGCTGCCAATCCTGATGGTGAATTATATAACGAACCCCGGTTTATGGATCTTATACGTGAAAATCAAGATTCTGCGCCGGAAGATTTCATCGATACGGTTGTTGATACTCTTAAGAATTGGGTTGGTGAAAACAAGAAAACCTTCGAAGATGATTTAACAATGGTCGTGATGGATATTGGAAAAAACTAATGTTATATACCGTTAGGGGAGTAATTATTTATGGTTCCTTCTCAAATTCAGTGGGTAAAATAAAAAAAAGGCTCTTTCTTGAATCGAGTGGATAGGTCCGTGGTCTGCAATCCGTGGTCGGTGAACAATGATTTTTTGAGTTCAAAAATGGTGCAATAAATTATGTATATTAAATCAGCAAAAGAGTTAGATGTTTATGCCGAAGGCATGCCTTTGGCATAAGTATATTGGAGTAACAGACTATAAAAGATTGATAGAAATGAACCAAAGGATAGGACAGATGTTGGGAAATATGATAAATAAAGCGGACGTGTTTTGCAACAAATAACGACTTATGAATACGCTATGGTTGTTTTACTGACTACGGGCCACAGACAACGGGTTGCGAAATTACCCACTTTAAACAAGAAGGAACCTTATTTATTAAGGACAGGTGTATGAAAATTTATAGAATTCTGCTGTTATGTTTAATTTCCGTACTGATTAATGCCCAGAGCATAGATCGGAATTTTTTAATCACCTCTGGGATTGACGCGGGAGTTGATAAGGGTGATAGTCTGAATCGGGCTAGCTTTATTGTGGATGTTCCCGCAGCTTATCCCGGAAAGATCCATTTTCGTATCTTTGACGCCGATCTGGGAGATAGTTATGATAATCCCGGCAAGAAATCCGAAACCCGTTACCTCGTTTTCGGACAGGGTGGTATTGACCGTAATGTCTTCTCTATTACTGATTCTATTGATGTGAATAAGGCATTAGTGAACCTGGTTTTAGGCGCAGATAAATATTACGATAACCGCTGGCGGACGATTGGTTCCCTTACTAATGTTCAGGGGCAAAAACAGGGGGACAGGGTCCTTTTCCAGCTTCTCGTCGATGGTATCAACGGCTCCGGACGGAATCGCTACCAGCTGTTCATTTCTGCCGATGACAAGCGCAATGAAAAAATTAATGGTGCAAAGGTTTATTCACCTGCACTGGCATTGCGACTTGCAAGTAACGTCAAGATGGCGACGCAGATTTCATTTACAATACCTGGTGATTGTGATACGATCGTTATTTATAATTTTGATGCAGACCTTGTTCGCAGTCCCAATATTATAAAATTTGAAACTAATTTTCGCGCGGGCATCAAGGTGCCTCAATCCAAGGATGGTGATCTCGAAGTTAAAAAAATAGAGATATTAAAAGAAGAACAGGGGCGCAAAGCGTCATTGGTTGTCGAGGGTAATGCCGCCACAAATAATATTCAGGTCTGGATTACCGATAAAAAAGGTCAGATACTGTTTTTGGATTACCCGCCCCAGTTGGCGCCGAAAAATCATCTGCCCGTTCCGAAATTCAAAGTGATTCCCCTTGCAGATTGTAATACCTTGATTCTTGATGCGACGGAATCTTCGGATGCGGATGGCGACGAATTAGAATTTAAATGGTATTTCGTCGGGGGTGAAGTTGAAGAGGGAATTCGAATTGTCCATGATTTTAAAAAACCCGGCAATCACCCCGTAAAGTTGCTGGTTATTGATAATTCCATATTCATTGCTAATACAGCCCGGCTGACGCAGACAGTAGTTGTAAATGATCCGCCAAATGCTGTTATCGAAGCTGCGGTCAAAGCGGCGCCGTATCAGACAATTTTATTCGATGGCAGCAAGTCGTTTGATAATGATGGGAAAATAATCGGTTATCGCTGGAATATGGGCGACGGAAAACAGAAAAGCGGCGCTAAGATCAATCACCGCTACACAAGACCCGGAACATACACCGTTTCTCTGACGGTTGAAGACGATGGAACGACGCTATGCACTAAGGGCAAATCCACTGTTAGGATCTGGATTAACAGATCACCGCAGGCAAGGTTTAACTTAGCGAAAAACCTTATCGCTATTAATGAATCGGTAGCTATGGACGCCAATGGTTCAATCGACAGCGATGGTGAAATAGTCAAATATATCTGGGATTTCGGCGACGGGGCAAAAGCGGAAGGCATTAAAGCCAGCCATAAGTACAGTCAGCCTGGAAAATACACCGTGCAATTGACGGCGGTTGACGATTCTGAACTTGCCAATGCGGAATCATTTCTCAGGGAGACAATCATTGTTAACGCTCCTCCGGTTGCTATCGCTGAATTGCCAGCTGTCATTGCAGTAAATGAGCTGACCCTCCTGAACGCTGCTAAATCATCGGATTCGGACGGTCAAATTACTGAATTCCAATGGACCCTGGGCGATGGCACATCCAAAACCGGCTCTAAAATTAGTCATCAATACTCGAAACCCGGCGCCTATCCGATCAAACTTAAAGTAATCGATAACACTGCGACCTTAAATAATTTCAATGAAGCATCGTATTCGATTCGTGTCAATGATCCCCCGGCTCCAAATGCCGGAGGCGACAGGCGAGTCAATGAAAGTGTCGTAAATTTCGACGCGAGTCGGTCAAAAGACAGTGATGATGAAATCATCGAATATACCTGGAACTTTGGTGATAATCTTACCGCAAAAGGGATGAAAGTATCTCATGTATATGCTTTTCCCGGCACTTATGATGTGAGTCTGACCGTAAAAGACGCATCCGGTACAAAAACAGCGGTGCAATCAGAAACGGTTCAGATTATTGTAAATAGCCCGCCGGTTGCCGATGCAGGCAGAGATCAGATTGTTTCAGTTGGTGATAAAGCTCGGTTTAGAGGCGGATTTTCAAACGATTCCGATGGAAAAATTATCTCATACAAATGGGAAGTTGAAGATGATATTATCTTAGAAGGTAAGAATGTAAAACATACTTACGAGCGCTCCGGAACGTACCAGGTGCAATTGACGGTTACGGATGACGCCGGAGCCGAAGACATCCATTATTCGACTGTTTTTGTCAATAATTCACCTGTTGCTATGATTGCGCCTGTTGCCCGGATAGCGCCGAGACAAAATGTAACGTTTGATGGTTCAATGTCCTATGATACAGATGGTGAAATCGTCGTTGCCGAATGGGATTTCGGTGACGGTAGTCCCGTTAAAAAAGGTATTAAAACAAAATACAGTTACAGAGAACCCGGTCGCTATACAATTACATTGACGGTTAAAGATAATTCCAACGCCACAAATGGAATAACGAAAACAACTCAGCCTGTAGCTGTTAATTACGCGCCAAAACCGGATTGCGGCAGCGACATTATTACATGTGATCAAACTATTTTATTCGACGGGAGCAATAGTTCCGATGCCGATAAGGATAAATTGACGTATTTCTGGGATTTTGGAGACGGATTAGCCGGAACCGGGATGAAACTGAAACATACGTATCAATTGCCGGGCGTTTATCCGGTACTCTTACGCGTCAATGACGGTCAGGGATTATCCAATTCAATTCAACAAACCGTTATTCGTGTTCAGGTAAATTCAGCTCCACTGGCATTAGCCAATGTAAACAGAGATACAGTATGTGCAGGCGAGCCGGTAATGTTCGACGCCAGTAAATCGGTAGATATGGAAAAAGATCTGCTCCGGTATCTGTGGGATTTTGGTGATAAAACGACGACAGAGGGAATCAATCCGATCCATTCGTTTAAAAGAGGCGGGAATTATAAAGTCCGTTTGACGGTAATGGACGACAGTAATCTGCCCTGTAATTCTTCAATATCCGATCTGCTGATTCATGTGATTGACGCTCCGGTTGCCGATGCGGGCAAAGATCAATCGGTTTGCGCCAATACGGTTGTTCAATTTGACGGATCCAAATCGAGCGGCGGCGATCGTTTGATCAAGAGTTTTGAGTGGGATTTTGGAGATGGTGAACGAGGCGGCGGTATCAATCCGACCCACGTTTATACCAAACCCGGAATCTATACTGTACGACTGGAAATCATGGTGCCTGAGATTGGCGATTGCAAAAATACATCAGAACGTGAAATTACGGTTAAAGTCATCGCCGCGCCGACTGCCAAATTCACGATGATCGAACGGGGTTGTATCGGTGAAATAATCGAGTTCGACGCTTCGGAATCCTTTGCCGCTAATTCCAATATTGTCGATTATCAGTGGGATTTTGGCGACGGGACGACCGGGGTTGGCGATACAGTGACACACAAGTACACAAGCCATGGTCGTTATACCGTAAAACTGAAAATTCAGACCGATTCCAACCAGGGCTGCAACAACGCTGAAAAAAGTCATATCATTTCCATAAATGCTGCTCTCAAAGCCCAAATCGAGGTGTTTGCTTCGAATGATAAACCCAGTTCTGAAAAGCTATATCGTAGTTATATCAGTACTGTATTAAATTTCAATGGCAAGAAGAGTAGCGATATAGATGGTTTTATGAAGGCCTATCTATGGGATTTCGGCGATGGCAATAAAGCGGAAGGCGTCTTTGCTAAACATCAGTATAAAGATATCGGAAAATATTCCGTGAAACTCTATGTTGAAGATAACAGCAATACATACTGCGACTACAGCCTCGATAGTATAATGGTGGATATTATTGATTATTCGGAAATTGCGATCAGCGGACCGAAGGGAGCCTTTGTCGGGGAGTCCATGGAATATAAACTGACGACGGCGAAAAAGATTACAGCAACAGATGAGAACACAGAATGGCACTTCAGTGATGAGACGACCATGCAGGGCTTGACCGTTCAGAAATCTTTTAATAAGTCGGGAAAATACCAGGTCCAGGCGAAGTGCGGCGCTCTGTGGAGTCTGGCTCAGGAGATCACAATTGATGATCTGCCGGAAGTTAAAATGCCGGATGACCAGATAATCGATCTGGGTCAGACAATCCGAATGATTCCGGCGGTCTCCAATCCCTTTGACGTTCCGATTGCATTCGAGTGGGAACTTGGTGATCAGACGAAAGTTAGCGGAATAGAAGCGAAGCATACGTACGAAGCGGCTGGAAAATATAATGCTGTATTCCGGGTCTGGTACAAGGAAATCGGCTATGGTCAGCCGAAGGAATACAATGTTACAATTACGGTAATTCCGGCGCCTGTTGTTGAGGTTATAGTATCTCCCGATGTTCTGTATGTCGGCGGCGCCCGGGATGTCGTTGTTTTTACAGCAAATGTTCAACCATACGAACGAAAATTGATTTACGAGTGGGATTTTGGCGATGGCATAACCGCTGTTGGAAAAATCGGCAAGCACGCTTATATGCAAGCCGGTGAATATACAGCAAAATTGACGGTGTTTGACGCCACTCGCGCCGACGCCAGGAAATACGAATTCAGGAAGCGGGTCACGGCGCAGAAACGGTAAAACAACGAAATATTTTGTGATTCATCATTTTGAATGTAGGGGCGATTCGAGAATCGCCCTTTTTCTTTGCAGTTGTGTCGGGAGCTCACTCCTGATGCTTTTATCGCAACTCCTAATCATTCCTTCCCCGCCTTCTCCTAGAGGGTGGGCAGGGATGAACTCAGGATGGCAAATCGTCAGGTCTGAGGACCTGACGAAACTATAATCAAACTTGACTTAACCTCGATTCGACAAATTAGCCTCAAAAATGCTAAAATATTGGGAGTCGGCATTCGCAAGTTGTTGTTTT
>JAUVYH010000186.1 GCA_030603165.1 Fidelibacterota bacterium | reverse complement strand
GAGAGTAAAGGTATTGAAGATGCGAGATTTGTTAAATTTGTAAATGAAGACGGCAATATAACATATTATGCTACCTACACAGCATATAACGGGTTTGCCATTCTGCCAAAATTGTTGGAGACAAAAGATTTTTATCACTTTAGAATTTTGCCTTTAAATGGAGAATACGTCCAAAATAAAGGGCTGGCGCTTTTTCCCAGAAAGATTAATGGTAAATATGCTATGATTTCACGTATTGATGGAGTGAATAATTACATTATGTTTTCTGATAAAATAAACCTCTGGCAAAATGCAGAAAAAATACAAGAGCCAAAATATCCATGGGAATTTATTCAAATTGGTAATTGTGGTTCCCCTATTGAAACTGAAAAGGGCTGGATTTTAATTACTCATACCGTAGGTCCCATGAGAAGGTATAGCTTAGGAGCGATACTTCTTGATTTAGAGGATCCTACAAAAGTAATTGGACAGCTAAGAAAACCTCTATTAACGCCAAATGACGAAGAAAGAGAAGGATATGTTCCTAATGTTGTTTATTCTTGCGGTTCAATAATTCATAATAACGAACTTATCATACCTTATGCCATGGCCGATTTTGCTTCTACTTTTGCTAGTGTTCCGCTTGACGAGCTTTTAGATGAATTATTAAATAAGCCATAAAATCAATAATACACAAAAGGCTAACAAAAGTATCACAACAGACGTAATCCAGTCTTAACCAATCAATTTGTCGATGTTTGTCAATATCACTGCAAAAATGCCAAAACCTACCGTTCCATACCAATACCGCATTATAAACCACGATCTTGATGGTATGCACTTCTATTGGAACAATATATGGCACAATTGGGGAAACAACCAGGCTTATGCACTTCTTGAAACATTCAAAATTACAGGTGACTCTACACTTTTTTACAGCGTTAATGCCTGGGATTACACTTTAATCCCTTTCTTGATTGAAAATACTAATATTTATAATTACTGCTTTCCTATCGGCAAATCAATTATAAACGTCGTCCCTTTGCCAACTTTACTCGCAACGCTGATCGTACCATGATGTGCTTCAATTATTTTCTTGGCAATCGCCAAGCCCAGTCCGGTGCTTTTTTCTCCGGCTGTCGGACGTACACTGGTTTTGCTGAACTCCTTGAATATTTTGGAAATTTCATCTTCCGGGATTCCCTGTCCCTGATCCGCAACGGATATTTCCACATTACCATTGATCGACCGGGCGCTGATTGTAACAGTAGTATTGGGATATGAAAATTTTATTGCATTAGTAACAAGATTATCCAGAACCTGCATAAAGCGGTCGGAATCGACGATAATGTTTGGTAAATCCGGCTCTATTTTCAGTTTTAATTCAATTTGTTTTTTCTCAGCCAGCGATTTAGTCATTGACTGGTAAGTATGAAAGAATTTATGCAAATCTACTGTCTGAGATTTTAATTCAAGCCTTCCGGATTCAATGGCGCTGATGTCCAGCAGATTCCCAATCAGGTTCAGCATTCGGTCGCAGTTTTTATCCATTGTCATCATGACTTCCCGCTGCTTGTCCTCGATTTCACCGAGATATCCGTTCAGGAAGAGGATAATAAAATTTTTAACGACTCCAATCGGACTTCTTAAATCATGAGCAGCAATCCCTAAAAATTTATTTTTTAATTCACTTAATTGAATTAGTTGTTCGTGCATACGGCTTTTTTCGAGGATAATCGATAACCGGCTGGCGATTTTTAAAAACAGGTCGATATGAATGGTTTCATAAGTATTCGGCTGAAGACTCGAGAAAAAGATAAAACCAATGGGTTTATTCATCGCAATCAACGGACAGGTCAGGCTCGATTGCATACCCTCTTCAACGATCAGACGAGTGGAATCAGATTTGGGATGTCCTTTAAGATACTGTTTGAGATTGTTGATAATTCTGGGATTACTGGTCGTGATGATGTTTTGCAAACTGCTGTCTTTTAGAGGCGCCGAGTAGCCCCGGTCGATTTTAATTTCCGGCGCTTCGGAACGAGTACAGCAGGCGCGCACCAGGTTTTTTTCTTCGTCGATCAGGGCAATTCCAATCCGGTTATATGGAATAATCGACCGAAAGGAATCAAAAACATGATCGAGAATTTCGCCAAGCAACAATCCCTCATTGATTTTTTCGGTAATGGATGTCAGAATTCGTTGCTCATTACTACGCTGTTCAAAAGATTTTCCGACGTAAAGAATGGCTTTACTTAATTGAGAAAATTCTTTGGAATCTTGAACGTTGATCTGTGGATTAAAATCGCCATTTTCCAGGGCTTCAAGCGCATTTATTAATTCGTTTAAACTTGTGTCATCCATTCTTTCGTTTCCTTTTCGTGACTGATGTTCGCGGTTTCGCTACCAGGATATTTTTCTGGACCTCTTTTTGCCTTTGCAGTTTTTCAACAAACAGTGATTCCATCGTAAACGGATCGATTTCCGTATAGTACATCAGGCTGGAGTAGGTCGATGGCGTCGGTGTGAATATCTGCACCTGTTCCGGATAAATGCGCAATTCTCGAACGGCAAAGAATCGTAACGCTTTCATATCCTCTTCGTTGCAGCCGGGATGAGCGGCGATGAAATAGTATGTCAAATACTGCTTTTTGCCAGCCTGCGCAGAATATGTGTCAAATCGATTCTTAAATTCAAGTAAAAGACCTGCGCCGGTTTTAGCCATTTTGTCCAGAACCCGTTTTTCACTGTGTTCAGGAGCGATTTTCAATTGCCCTGAGGTATGGTGATTTACGACTTCTTGCAGATATTGCTGTCCGTGTGATTTATCATTCATTACCAGGTCATGGCGGATTCCTGATCCCACAAAGACTTTTTTAACGCCCGGAATTTTGCGCAGTTTTTGTAATAATCGGGTTTGAGTCTGATGATTTACCGGCAGCAGCGGACAAATTTCGGGATATATGCAGCGTTTGTTCTTGCAGGCTCCTTTATCCAGTTTTTTACGGCATTCAAAACCGTACATATTGGCAGTGGGACCACCGATATCGCTGATGTATCCTTTAAAGGACGGATCGTGAGTCAGGCGTTCAGCTTCCTTAATAATTGATGATTCGCTGCGCCATCGAATAGTTTGTCCCTCATGGATACCGATTGCGCAAAAATTACACTCACCGTAGCATCCTCGATGCGTCGCGATGGAAAACCTGATAGTATCCAGGGCTTTGACGTTTCCATGTTTTGCATAAAAGGGATGAACCGCCCGCTCGAAATCAAGATTATAAATATCGTCCAGTTCTTTCTGACTGAGATAATATTGAGGCGGATTCTGAACCAGGTAGCGATTGTCGGTTTTTTGGACAAGACCGGATGCGTTCAAGGGATCGTTGTTCCGGTAAAAAGTATGAAACATATTGATAAACGCCTGTTTATCCGTTTTTACTTTATCAAAAGATGGGACTTCAATGTATTCAGGAGGAGAGACAGAAATATAGCACAATCCCCGAAGCTGCGACGGGTTTTTGCCGTCTTTCAAGGATTGGGCAAATTCCAGGATGGTTTTTTCCGCCATGCCGTATAGCAAGTAATCTGCTTTGGCGTCAAATAGAATGGAGCGCCGAATTTTATCCGACCAATAGTCGTAATGAGCGATGCGCCGCAGACTAGCTTCGACGCCGCCCAGCACGATTGGCTTGGTATTTTTGAAATACCGGCGGATTAGATTCGAATAGGCAATGGATGCACGGTCAGGACGCCGGTTGTTCGTACCGCCGGGGGTATAATCATCCCGTTTGCGGAATTTTTTCGTGGCGGTATAGTTGGCAACCAGGGAATCCACACTTCCGGCGCTGACGCCCCAGAATAGTTTTGGTTCTCCGAGACGAGTAAGCTCATCACTGGAAATATCCGGTTGGGCGATAATCCCAACCCGGTAACCGGCGTTCATCAGTACTTTGCCGATGACTGAATTTCCAATATGCGGACTGTCGATATAAGTATCGCCGGTAATCAGGATAACATCGCATTGTGACCAGCCGCGTTGTTTCAGTTCTTTGGAAGTTGTCGGAATAAACATGGTCGTAATTTAGGATAAATCTGCTGTCAAGGAAAATAATTCGATGGAAAATGGAATAATGGAGTAGAAGAGTATTAATTAGAGCCCGTTCATAATGGCGGTTTTTTCGATAAATGGAAACTTGACTTAAGGCGATAGTCTTGAGTTAAGTTGACTTATTTCTGTGAATTAGAAACCTTAAGTCAAGTCAGCTAAAGCAAACTTAACTCAAGGTTTCATAGTTTATGGACAGACTCTAATTAAGGGTTTGACTTGCGGAAATGCCTGCCAGAAAGCCGGTTGAGAACGCCGCCTGTAGATTATACCCGCCGGTATCGGCGTCGATATCGAGTACTTCTCCCGCAAAATAGAGATTTTTTATGATTCTCGATTCCATGGTTTTCGAATGAACTTCCTGTAGATCGATCCCACCGGATGTAATAATAGCTTCGTCAATGGGGCGGTGACCTGAAACCGTAAAATGAAAATCCTTTAACCAGAGTCGCAGGTGTTTGCGCTCCTCGCCGGTGATCTGACTGCCGGGCTTTTGAGCGGGAATTTTTAATTGCTGCAGGCAAACAGGAATCAATTGAGATGGCAGAAGTTTTTTGAGGATATTGTGAAAAGACATATTCGGAAACTGATGGAAATCCCGGAGCAGTCTTCGGTCCAGTTGCCGATGATCGAGAGCCGGTTTTAAATCAATGGAAAGTTGAATCGATTTATTATGTTTTACGGCTTCTACTACAATTTTGCTGAGTGTCAGGATAATCGGTCCGGTTACTCCAAATTCGGTAAAGGACATTTCTCCAAATTCCCGGGCTGCTTTTTTACTGTTAATCCAAACAGAAGCGGTGACATTTTTTAAAGTTAAGCCGTCAATTTTTGCTAAAAACGGGGTGTCAATTTCAAGGGGGACAAGTGATGGTTGAGGATCGATAATGCGATGACCAATTTCTGCGGCTAACAGATATCCATCTCCGGTTGACCCGGTTCGGGGATAGGATGTTCCGCCTGTGGCAAGGATGACATTATTTGCGTGAATTACTGTTTCCGAACCGGCAAGTTTAACGCCCTCGATTTTGCCGTTATTAATGAGGATTTTTGATACAGGCGAGTGAGTTTTGATGATTACCCCGCTATCGATGACCCAGTTTTTGAGAGTACGGGAAACCCGCGGCGCCGGCACACCGTCAGGGAAGATCCTGTTACCACGTTCGATTTTAGTCGGGATTCCAATTGAACTCAGAAATGATCGCAGCTGATCAACAAAGAATATGTGAAAAGCCGGCTTAAGGAAGCGACCGTTTTTTCCGAAGCGTCGGAGGAAATCCTCTATTTCTGTCTGATTAGTCAGGTTACAGCGTCCTTTGCCGGTAATACCAAGTTTCAGTCCGGGATGCTGCATCTTTTCCAGTAGAAGGACTGATTTACCATGTAGAGCGGCTTGTCCGGCTGCCATCATTCCGGCGGGACCTCCGCCGATTACTATTATATCGTATTTATTCGCTCGATTATTCATTATGCCAAAATTTGGGGAAAATAATCAAATTTGCAATTATAAAAAAAATAATTATGTCAAGAAAGTTTGACATTATCCAAAATATATAGTAAACTATTTTTGTAATATAAGAGCATTTAATTATGCGGGTAATATTAAAAATGTGCACTTAGGTTTTCACCTGATTTTACAATTTTTAGAGATGTTTATTGTCTTGAGAAACCTTGAGTTAAGTCCGATGAACGACAACCTTGAGTTAAGTCCGATGAACGACAACCTTGAGTTAAGTCCGATGAACGACAACCTTGAGTTAAATCCGTGAGCAACAAACTTGAGTTAAGTCCAATAAACGACAACCTTGAGTTAAGTCCTTTGAATAAATTTATGATAGCCCTGAGTGCCTAAATTTTCTTGGACACGATTAGAGTTAATATTAACTCTAATCAGAAAAGGAAGAGATAATTATGACAACAG
>JAUVYH010000160.1 GCA_030603165.1 Fidelibacterota bacterium | reverse complement strand
AGATGAATGCCGTAGCGGGGTTTGGGACTGCAAACCCCATCTTATCTTTAAAATTCCGGTGACGCGAAGCGGCAAAAAATTGGCGTAATACCCCGCAGCTTGCTGCGATTGGGATAGTCAATTATTAGGAATTTTTTTATTCTCTTCGACTATTAATTTTTATTCCCCGATTGGATATTAAATTTTTCGTATGAGTCTCGTAGAACGAGCATATTATAAGGAGAAATGGAATGAGTCGATTGAAAAAATTTCTTGACCAGATCGCCTTGGAAAAGCTGTCTTACTTAAATAATACGCATATAAATAATATTGTTGAATGGGTTGTTGAGTTGTGCAAACCTGCAAAGATTAGCATTATCACTGACGATGAAAATGATATTGCTTATGTTCGCAACCTTGCGCTGGATTCCTATGAAGAGCGCTCACTCATTATCAATGGACATACCATTCATTTTGACGGATATCAGGATCAGGCGAGAGATAAGGCTCATACCAAAGTATTATTGCCGGAGGGGAAACAGCTCGGCAGGCATATTAACACAATAGACCGCAAGGAAGGGCTTAACGAAATATTCCGTTTCATGGATGGAATTATGCAGGGCAAAGAAATGCTGGTTCGTTTCTTTTGTTTAGGTCCGTTGAATTCCCGATTCTCTATTCCGGCGCTCCAGATAACCGATTCAGCCTACGTCGCTCACAGCGGGGATCTATTATACCGGTCAGGATATGAAGAATTCAGGAAGTTAAACGGCAGCCCGGATTTCTTCTATTTTATCCATTCCGCCGGTCAGTTGGATGAGCAGGGACAATCCAAAAACATCAATCAGCGCAGGATATATATTGATTTGGAGGAGAATCGCGTACTTACGATTAACAATCAGTATGCCGGAAACAGCCTGGGGTTAAAAAAACTGGCGCTGCGGCTGGCAATCAATAAATCAAACCACGAGGACTGGCTTAGTGAACACATGTTTATTATGGGAGTGCATCCGGAGAATACGAACAGGACGACATATTTCACCGGCGCATTTCCGAGCGCTTGCGGGAAAACCAGTACCGCAATGATTCCCGGTCAGACGATTATTGGCGATGATATTGCCTATTTACGAGTATGGCATGATGGCAGTTGCCACGCGGTCAATATTGAATCGGGTATTTTCGGAATAATTACCGACGTAAATCCGGTGGATGACCCGCTTATTTATCAATGCCTCACAACGCCACGGGAGTTAATATTTTCAAACATATTGATAAATGAAAGGCAGCCTTTTTGGCTGGGAATGGGCAGGGACGCGCCTGAATCCGGCGTAAACCATTCCGGAAACTGGTTTAAAGGAAAAAAAGACCACGAAGGCAACAAAATTCCATTGGCTCATAAAAATGCACGATATACCATTCGAATGAGAGAATTGGATAATGTCGATCCGGAAGCCGAGAATCCCGATGGAGTGCAAATTGACGGAATTATCTACGGCGGAAGAGATTCAGATACCAATGTCCCGGTATGCCAGTCTCTGGATTGGGATCACGGAGTGTTTCTCGGAGCCTGTCTTGAATCCGAAACGACGGCTGCAACTTTAGGTCAGGAAGGAGTGCGGAAGCATTCCCCCATGGCGAACCTTGATTTCGTTGTAGTCCCGCTGGGAAAATATATCTCGAATCACCTTAAGTTTGGCAAGCGGTTAAAGCGGAAGCCTATGATCTTTACAACCAACTATTTTTTAAAAGGCTCCGATGGGAATTATCTCACGGACAAAATTGACAAAAAGGTATGGATTCTCTGGGCGGAGGCAAGAGTTCATGGTGAAGTTGACGCCATCAAGACTCCTATTGGATATATTCCGCTTTATGATGATTTAAAATATCTGTTTAAAAATGTATTAAAGAAGCCGTTTACCGAGAAATTATATAAGCAGATATTTTCGGTTCGGGTTGACAAACTTCTCCAGAAATTGGATCGGATAGAGAACATTTACAAAGGTGAGGATGTTCCAGAAATATTTTGGGATATATTATTTAATCAGAGAGAACGGTTACAAGCTGCTGAGGTCGATTACAGCACCGACATGATTCAGCCTGATATGCTTGATGATACAGTCTGATTATTATCAGCTGTCTATCATTTTCATATTAGAAATATATTTAAATCAAAGAATAGTTAACTGTTAATACCGCAAACGATCAAAATCGAGGGATTCCGTTTCAACATTTCCATCTTGAAAGGTATTTTGAATGTTTATAATCTCTTCGATTTTCTCAAAGAATATATCAACGACCTCCGGATCAAAATGGGTCCCGCGCCCTTTTTTAATAATATCGAAAGCTGCTTCATTTGAGAAAGCTTCTTTGTAAGGTCTTTTAGTGGTTAAGGCGTCAAATACATCCGCTACCGCGCATATTCGACCTAATTGGGGAATTTCTTCACCTTTCAGTCCATTGGGATAACCGCTGCCGTCCCACTTTTCATGGTGTGACGCTGCAATAACTTCACCGGCTTTTAAGAAATCCGAGTTTGATTCTTTCAGGATTCGGGAACCAATGGTAGTATGCCGTCGCATGATTTCCCATTCTTTATCTTCTAATGTTCCTTTTTTCAGAAGGATGCCGTCGGGAATCCCGATTTTACCAACATCATGCATGGGACTGGCATGTAACACAATTTCGATTTTTCCCGGTGGGAATTTTAGTCCTTTTGCCAAGGCTGCAGCATAATTACTCATTCGCATAATATGCGCTGCCGTTCCTTCATCGCGGTATTCTGCGGCGATGGCTAAACGACGAATCGTATCTAAATAGGCTTCATAGGTATTTCTCTGGGCATAAACCATTTCATCGAGTGATTTACGAAGAGCTGTCGTGCGTTGCTGAACCTTTTCCTCTAATTCTGATTTATGACGTTTGATAGTGTCCTGGATTTCCTTCATTTTTAATAAAGAAACCGTGCGCACTTCCAGCTCTATCTGATCGATTGGTTTTGCAATAAAATCATTTGCGCCTGCTTGTACCGCACGCAGCCGGTCTTCCTGAGTTGCCATCGACGTAACCATAATGATGGGCAAATCTCGATATTCAGCTTCGGAACGTATGCGCTTTATGACTTCATAGCCGTCCATTTTCGGCATATTCACGTCCATTAAAACCAGGTCGATATCCAATTTTACTTTTGCAAGCGCTTCAATGCCATCACTGGCAGTTTCATATTCAAATCCCTGTATTTTCATAAATTCGCTGAGAATTTCCCTGATCTGTTCATCGTCATCGACAATAAGAATTCGTTTGGAGAGAGTCATTTATAAACACCTGTTATTTTTAATTGATTATTTTCACTACCTGTAAAAAATCTGTGGAAAAATTAATTAGTTAAAATGTTAATATAAAAACTTCGTTTTCCGGAGATATATACTTATCACCGGACTTTTACATATTGTTTATCTAATCTTCTAAGAATGTTTAATGCCTCGATTGGATTTCTATTTGAACCCTCTCCGAAAACCATATATGACACACCTGTTGCAAGAGAATATTTGTCACTGGATTCTCGTTGCCAGCATATTTTTGACAGGAGTTCCAAAGGTTTATCGTTCGGAATGATAATTTTAATAATTACGGATTTGCCAATTTTAAATTCTTCCTCGCATGCAAAAGACAATCCCCCTTTACTGATATTGTACAATCGTATAGCATCGACGTATTTTTTCTCCCGGAAGATTCCGATCTTTTTATACATCAAAGATGAACCCGGGATTTCAAACCGATGACACGTTCGTTTTTCAAATCCCTGAACCATGCGGATTATCTCCTATCCTTAAGTATTTGAACTGAATGTGTCGATTTAAACGGCAGAGTTATGAACATAGATGATAAAAGTCGAATCATTTGAAAGATTTTCAGATTAAAATACAATAGGAATTATTCGAATTCTTCCCATTTAATTTCTTTTATATAATAGCTTACCAGCGCTTCTTCCGGTGAGTCAACCGAACATTCAAAGGTGAATGTTCGCCCCGGTTCGATCGTTGCGTCGGTCTGGACGCCGCTTTTGTACATGTGATAATTCCCGGAAATAAATGTTGAATCCGCTCCCAGAAGATTGGTACCCTCATCGTATAAATAAAAAATGATCCTTACGAAATCCGCCCGCCGGACGCCGTTATTTTTTATTTTACCCTTAAAAACCCTTTTATTTTCATAAACTTCATCGGTTATTGCTCCTTCCACAACGCAATTGGCTTTCGGCAAATCTGCTTTCCGGGTCAGCTTAATCGTATTTTTGGAAAGGGTTAATTGTCCAATTTGAGTCTGAATAATAATTCGGTCCAGGTCTTCATGAATGATCTTACCTTTGACGATAGTCCCGTTTTTCAACATGATCTCGTGGGTCATTTCAGGAAGCTGAATGAGTTTATTGATCTCTTTTCGAATTTCAGGAACTGATACGCGGATTTCCAGTTCTCTCATCTGTTTGCGGACTTCGGCAAGTTCTTTCCGAAGGGATTCGAGATTCTGATCAATTTCAAAAAATTTTCTGGATACCGTTGTTTTTTTTGTTTGTGAGAAAGTAAGCTGACTGATCAGGATAATAGAAACTGTTGCGATGATTTTTATTTTGTTTATCATGGTGTCACCATAGCTGCTCGTTGTGCTTCAAAGGCTTTAAGGCGAAATTTACTAAATGCCGCTTCATCTCCCAGTGCGGACGCCATCGACGTCATTTCATCAAAAAGGACATAATTTTTAGGTTTTTCCATCATTGGGAGTAGCTGTGCGAAAATCTCCGGATCGTTGAATTTTGTCAGCGCTGTGATTGCATCTTTTCTGGTCTTCAATGGAAATTCACTGTTTTTAGCAATTTCAATTAATGTGGGAACGACTGCCGGATCAGAGAATTCCCCCAATGCTTTCGTTAATATTTCGGATAACTGATAATATTCTTCACGCCCGGCGTTAAAGGTTTCAAGAAGCGCCAGAATCACATTGGCTTCTTTTATATCTCCAATAGCCTGCAGCGCAAAATCTTTGATCTGTTCCTGCGAATCAGGATCACCTAACATTTCAATAAAAGTATTTGTAACCATCGGATGACGTTTTCGGCCCAGTATCTCAAGAGCCAGAGACCTTACGGATGATTTAACCGTTTTATCTTTGGCAATATTAACTAAAACCGGGATAACCTTATCGTCCTCCGCCGAACCCAATACCCGCGTAAGCGACTCCTGCATCATAACATAATTTTCTTTTTCCGTCTGGTAGAGGTTCAGGATTTGTTCGACTTGCATTGTAATGTCTGTGGATTCGAGCTTCTGCATCACCGCCGTCCGGAATTCAATATATTTTCTCTGGGCTGCAACTATTCCGTTAACCATTGCAGCGATGTTTTCCGGAGTTTGATCCTCAATCAGAGCGTTTGCCGTGGCGGAAAGCAATCCGTAATTCAGACCTACTCCCTGAGCCATAAAATCATGGATGATCTTCATAGCGTCGGGATGTCGTGTTTGGGCTAATGCCTGGAGTGAAGCAATACGGGTGTCCAGGGATTGAGTGGGGTCCTTATAAATCGCAATCAGGTCTTCCACCGTTTCGATTTTGCCCTTGTTATAATCCACCCGCAATTCTTCAACGTCTTCTTCTGAAATGGTTGCAACCTTGGAAGAACATGCTGCAAATAGTAAAAATAGCAGAACGATTGTTAGGTAAATAATTTTTCTCATTGTCATACACACTTCTTTAATTAAACTTTTTGATTTTAGAATATTTAAGCCTTTATGTCAAGCAAAAATTGGGCATTACTTAAAGTAATGTTTTAAGAGATTTTTGTTTCCAATAGCATAGCGATAATTCATCGCCGTCAAAGTAGCCGAATGTAAAATACCGTATCCAATCTCCCAGGTTGATCATTTTGCCCTGTTCGTATTGATGTTCTGTGGGTAAATGAAAATGACCGGTCACGACGTACTGATACCCTTCGTTAATTTTTTTTCCTCCATATTCAAGCAATTCGCGTAGTTCTTCTTCGACCAAATCGGGATTCCGCAGGGTCAGGTGCCGGCTCCGGGCGGAAAAATATTTAGCGATCCCGAATGCCAGATCAGGGTGAATCATTCGGAACATCGTGATGATAAAACGATTCCGAAGAATTTTTTTTAAAAATCGATATCCTCTGTCCCGTTTCATAATTCCATCGGCATGAGTTATTAAAAATGATTTGCCGTTAAATTCGGCTTCGACAGGTTTTAGGTGAACTTTTACACCTAACTCATCGGGAAAAAAGGATTCAAACCAGTAATCGTGATTTCCCGCAAGTATGTGAACTTCACATCCCGATTCGACCATTTCCTGTAGGTAGCGGAGCACCTTGAAAAAATGCCGTGGAATAACGTGTTTATATTCAAACCAGAAATCAAACATATCGCCGACGATGTAAAGAATGCCTTTATTATTCTGTATTTCTCTAAAAAAATCGAAAAGGTAGGTTTTTTTCCGGGTTTCTGATTCGGAATGGTAGCAGTGTAAATGAATATCTGAGATAAAATATATGTTTTTTAACATCCTGGTGTCAATTTAATATATTGAGAGAAAAGGGCAAAGGAGATTTAAATACAGTTTATTGCAATATTTGGGAAAATCCTTTTCATCTCAGGTATTTTTTCAGCGATTTTCAAAGAGCAGTTACCCGAATCTCCGTCTGTTTTCATCATGGCATTAAATTTGTAAAAGTTATTCCGCATATAAATATCCAACGAATCATGAAATAACCAAAAGGATATGTTAAATGGAAAATGAAGTTGTATTAGCCATAAATCCGGGTTCGACCTCTACAAAACTGGCTTTATATAGCCGGAAAGGTCCGATCCAGGTAAAAAGCATTGACCACACCGGCACCGAAATTTGTAATATGCATTCTATTGAAGATCAGTTGCCCCTGCGTCTTGACATTATTCAAAAGACATTTAAACCATGGTTAGAGGGATGTCGGTTGGTCGCTGTTGTGGGGCGCGGCGGTCTCGTAAAACCGATTAAGGGCGGTGTTTATCACGTTAACGATGATTTAATGTACGATACCATTAATTGTAAATATGGGGCGCATGCCAGTAACCTTGGCGCTTCAATTGCCTATGGCATTGCCCGGGAATATAAGGCGCCGGCGTATGTTGTTGATCCGGTGACGGTTGATGAATTTATTCCCGAAGCCCGGATCTCCGGTGTGCCTGAATTTCAACGCCGCAGCCGTTTACATGCCCTGAATATAAATGCCTGTGTTCGCAAAGAAGCCGCACGGCTGGGTAAAAATATTGAAGATACGCGGTTTGTGATCGCTCATTTGGGCGGCGGCATTACGGTGGCGGCTATTGATCGGGGAAAGATAATTGATTGTAATGATGCGCTGATGGGAATGGGACCCTTTTCGCCGGAACGAGCGGGCGCCTTGCCGCTGGAGCCGATTATTAAAA
>JAUVYH010000043.1 GCA_030603165.1 Fidelibacterota bacterium | reverse complement strand
ATGTTGGAATTGGTATGGCTAAAATCAACAATGAGTACTATGATGGATATATGCCAAAAGTAGGATGTCCTGGTTGTAATAATTATACTATGGAGTATATAGAAGAAGATTGAAAGTCCGCCGAAGGCGCTAAGTTCATTTTACCCAATGTATTATGGAAATTCTTTTCCAATGTATTTGTATTTATATCACCCCGGAGTTAATCAATGAAAAAATCTCGTCTTCTCCCCGTTTTTTCAATATTGTTTGTGTTTCTTTGTCTTTATCAGTGTATTCCTCCGTCGTCACAAAAAACACCGGCGCCGGCAGAAATCCTTAATCAGCCTGTTTCCGTCAACTTTCTGCATTGGAACGATCTCCACAGCGCCAACATTCCATATAAATCCAGATGGGGGCGCACAAAAGGTCTGTATATCGGTGGCTGTGCCACACTTGCAGGATATATTGATTCCATGAAAACCCTGTATCCCAATGCAATTGTTCTAAACGCCGGGGATGACTTTCAGGGCACTCCCATATCAGCTTTAACTAAAGGTATGTCGCAAATATTGATCCTGAATCAGATGCAACCGACCGTTTTTACGATCGGTAATCACGAATTTGACTATGGAATGGAAAATCTGAGAAAAGCCGTTCACGCCGCCCGGTTTGACATTGTTTCCTGCAATCTATACGACTCCACAAAACAATCATTATTTGTTAAACCCTATAAAATTATCAGATCCAACGGAGCAAGAATCGGTGTGATAGGAATGATCTTTGACGGCTTAAAACATTCTGTTCTGCCGGATAACATGAAAGGGCTGGCGACACTGGATCCCGTCAAAAGCATTATGAAATATGTAGAGGAACTTCAAGATAAAACCGACCTTATCGTGGTGCTCAGCCATAACGGTTTCCGGGAAGACAGTGTATTGGCAACACAACTCAGAGAGGTTGACGCTATTTTCGGGGGACACTCTCACACAAGGCTCTATCAACCTGTTCAGGTTAACGATATTCTAATTTTTCAGGCGGGGGCGCGCGGTCAATTCCTGGGTCATCTGAGCGCAACGGTTGACCCGGAAACAAAATCCATTACGGATTACCGGTATCAGCTGATCGAGACAGTCGCCGGTAACATTAAGGCGTCTCCTGCGGTTGCCCGGATTGTTGACTCTCTGGAAGCGATAATCGAAGGCGAGATGAACAAGGTCATCGGTAAGTTGAAAACACCATGGGTGCGAAACAGCAGAGGCGAGTCGAATATCGGCAACTGGATCGCCGACGCCACGCGCGAATATTTTCAAACCGACATCGCCTTTCATAACAGCGGCGGTATCCGCAAAGGGCTGAGCGCCGGTCCAATTAAAGTCCGCGACATCTGGGAGATTTCACCCTTTGATAATACCATTATGATTATGCAAATCAGCGGCGACCAATTACTCCATCTGCTGGACTGGCGCATCAAACACCCCAGAGATCTTCTACAGACATCGGGCATTAAACGGATATATAACACCCAAAGAAAAATTCTGATAGAAGCCACTGTGAACGGTGAAACAATCATTCCCGACAAGGTTTACACTATCGCTACAAACAATTATATCATTGGTCATATAGACCGCTTTTTGGGTTTAAACATAGACGACGTTACCGTTGAAGAAACGGGAATTATCGGGCGCGACATCCTGATTAAGGCAGTCGCAAAACAAAAAGTGATCAACAGCGCTACAGGTGGAAGACTAATTTTCTCAACAGAAGGAGCCGGGAAATAATGGATTTAAGAACAGTTAAAATATTCGGTCTTGCTCTATTCATTTTGGGACTTGTTTCCTTTATTAGCCTGGCAATCATTTACTCGCCCCTTGCGGGGTTGATCTGCTGCCTGGCGTTCTTTATCATGGGATTGATCGTCCTCAATATAAAAGGAACACAACAAATTAATGAATTTATCGGCGTCACCTTAATTATCGCCGGTGTGATATTTGCCGTGCTCGTACTCCTATCTCACGGTATTCAGACAAGTATTTTCGGAGGATACGAATTCAATCTTGAGGGACTGTTCATCTCGCTTGTTGTTTTGTTCATTTTTCTGACGGCGGGGTTTTTATTTATTGCCATATCCAACATTGAAAACAATGTGAAACGATTGCATCATTATGAGAATGACAATCGCTATCTTGATTAGTTAAATACCGGTCTCTGCACCGACAGATAATCCGCTTTTTAAAATCAAACAAAATATTTGACTTTAAGGTAAAATATTGTTTACTTTTCACGGCTTTTTATAGAGTGAGGTTAAAAGACCGCAAGTGGCACAACTCTCATTCCATTTTCCTTCGGGAAATTATATATGGTGGGTGTAGCTCAGGTGGTAGAGCGACAGGTTGTGGCCCTGTTGGCCGCGGGTTCAAGTCCCGTCACTCACCCGATCTTTTATGGCGCTATCGTCTAGTGGTTAGGACACAGGGCTTTCATTCCTGTAACCGGGGTTCAATTCCCCGTGGCGCTACAATCTTTTTAAAATACTTTGCATATACTTGATGGAATCGTAAAAAGTATCAAAACCGTCATTCTGAACGAGGTACGAGTAAAGAATCTCTATAGTGTTCTCATCGGAGATCCTTCGTCGCTTCCCTCAGGATGACACGTATAATCACCTTTTTATCTCGAAGAGATCCCTTTGGGACGAAACCATCACACTTCCAAAGAGGTTTTTTATTTTACCGAAAATGGTTTTTTACCTAAAGGTTATATTTTCTTGTTGAAAATCACCTGAAAAGGAGTTATTATCCCTATGGCATGTCAGTATATACAATTTCCCCATCGTACAACAACACCTTCATAGAAAGAATGTTTTAATATTTTGATGTTTCTTGCCAAAATCATTTCGGTTGTGCTTTATCCCTTTATCATCTCCTCCGCTACATTTCTGCTTTTTTTGCAGTATGCAAACATCCCCGTTACCCGGGGCATTATAATTTTGGTGATATCTCTTATTGCCACCGTCGTTTTCCCAATGCTGCATGTCATTTCGATGAAAAAACGGGGCGATACAATCAGTCTGGATATTCCAGAGCGCGAAAAACGCATTTATCCATTTCTATTGAATATTTTGATTTATGTTATCGCCCTGGGGATTCTCTGGCTAATTCGATCTCCAAAACCAATTCTAATCCTGATGTGGGCTTATGCATTTAATACGACCGTCGCAGCCATTGTCACTCGATATTGGAAAATCAGCATTCACGGCATGGCGCTTGGTGGACCTGTTGCCGCTCTCGGGATTGTTATTTCGCCCGGTTTTTACTGGTTAACGCCATCTGCTTTATTAATTCTTTTTTCACGTGTAAAATTAGAAGCTCATACTTCCTCACAAGTTATCACGGGATTCATTTTAGGGTTTTTACTAACCTATTTTCATTTTAAATTACTGGTGTTACTATGAGAAAAAGTGATGTTTTAGCCGTTATTCTTGGTGGAGGAAAAGGAACCCGGTTGTTTCCGTTGACGAAATACCGCGCTAAACCGGCGGTCCCTTTCGGCGGTAAATTCCGGATTATCGACATCCCCATCAGCAATTGCCTGAACAGTGGTTTAGATAAAATTTTTGTTCTGACCCAATTCAACAGCCAGTCACTGCACCGGCATATTTACAGCACATACCGTCTTGGCAGGTTCTCCGAGGGATTTGTCGATATTTTAGCCGCCCAGCAAACTACCGATAGTATGGACTGGTACCAGGGAACCGCTGATGCCGTTCGTCAAAACCTGTCTTTCATTAAAGAGGTCAACGCCAGGTACACAATCATTTTGAGCGGCGACCATCCTTATCGTATGGACTACAACGACTTTTTGAACACCCATATTAAGAACAATGCCGATATCACAATTTCCGTCATGCCGGTATGCCGAAAAGACGCCTCTGAATTTGGCATTTTGCAAGTAGATAAAAATAAACGGATTCAACAATTCGTAGAAAAACCGTCTGAAGATATTTTAGATTCGGTCATTAGCCCCGGATTACCCAATAAAACCCCATTCCTTGCATCGATGGGAATCTATGTTTTTACAACCAGTACCTTGATTGACATTCTGAGCGACAATCCCAGCGACGACTTTGGCAAACACATCATTCCGGAAGCCATTCATAAACAATCTATTATTGCCCACCAGTTTAAGGGATATTGGCGCGACATCGGCACAATGGATTCTTTTTTTCACGCCAATCTGGAGCTGGCGTCTTTCAAACCACCATTTACTTTCTATGATGAAAAATACCCGATTTATACGCACGCCCGGTCTCTGCCGGGTTCCCGGCTGGACAATTGCACTATTGAACACACTCTTATGGCGGACGGCTGCTTTATTGAAAACAGCGCCATTAAAAACGCTGTAATCGGCATCCGAACTATAATATCAAAAAATACTGAGATTGAAAACAGCGTTATCATGGGGGCTGATTTTTACGAGCCCGGCACAGTTGAAAATCTACCCCATCTCGGAATTGGTAAAAATTGTGTGATTCACAATGCCATCATCGATAAAAACGCCTGTATTGGTAACAACGTAAAAATCATTAACAGTAAGAAAAAAGATGGTTTTGACGGAGATCATTACTATATCCGCGATGGTATTGTGGTTATCCCCAAAAATACAATTATTGAAGATTTTACTGTGATATAAAACCAAACCATAGGAATCCCGTTATGGTTAAAATATTTAATCCCAAACAGACCGTTCTATTTCCCGATTTATACCCTGATCTTGACCTGCCGTCGATAACAACCCTTCCTGAATATGACAACGCTCTGAAAAATTTCATTAAAATATCAGATGTCGGGGCGTTCATTGAATTATATTTCACCGGTCTCGATAAATCCTATTCTATTTCCCTGTCCGAGCTGCAAATCCCGCGGCGATACAGGAAATCCCGCCATGACGCCAATTCCCCCGCATTTCATCTGTTTCCCCTGTCCATACGGAATCAACTCAACCGATTTAGATATGATGCGCGATCCTATTTTAATAAAACAAACAGCATTAAGACATCTTTTGGATATTTTTTATTCCGGCAATACTTTCACCTCTGGGACACACACAAAAAGCAATTTTTAACCAACGTTTCCGAATATTTAAACCGGGAAATCGGCGAACAACGCTACCGGGAGTATTTTAAGAAAACCTGGTCAGGCGGCACAGTCTGGCTTAAAGAACATATAAAACGAAGATTTCATCATTTGCTGCCGCCCTGCGATCTGGCTTTGATAGACGCAAAGCGCTTTCAACTGCAGAATGCTAACTCCACAATATCTCAATTAGACCGGGAAGACCCGGACTATTTCTTACATTGTTTTATTTTGAAGACAATGCATATCCCAATCAATCTCGATGGCTATATTGACGATATTTCGATTCTATCAACTTTTAAAACCATCTATCTGGAACAATTGAAAAATGTTGAAATCGAGTCAATTGATGACATCTTCAGTCTGTTAGAAAATTTTCCTCAATGAGAACTTTCCGGTACAAATAATTTGTTCGATTCATATCCTAAAAACTCTGCAGAAATGGTTAGGGAGCAAATCAGCTCCAGGGATATTATTGACCCAAAAGTAATCAGCGCAATGTCGAAGATTCCGAGGGAACAGTTTGTCACCGGCAAATACAAACACCTTGCCTATTCGGATCAGCCTCTTCCGATTGGAAAAAACCAAACTATTTCCCAGCCCTATGTGGTCGCTTTTATGACCCAGGCGCTGCAGCTCAAAAGAGACTCCCGTGTCCTCGAAATAGGAACAGGTTCAGGATATCAAACGGCTGTCCTTGCCAGCATCGCCAAGGAGGTATATACCATTGAGGTTATCAAATCGCTTGTTGACAACGCCCGTGATTCATTAAAACAATTGGGAATAAAAAACGTCCGTTTTAAACATTCCAACGGTCGAGCGGGCTGGCAGGAATTTGCTCCGTTTGACCGTATTATCGTTACAGCCGCCAGCGAGGATATTCCCCGATGTTTGCAGGATCAGCTTGCTGATGGTGGACTAATGATAATTCCTGTCGGTCGCCAACATTGGTCTCAGGACCTCGTCCTTGTAACAAAGAAAAAAAATCGGCTATCTAAAGAGAAATTATTGCCGGTGCGTTTTGTGCCACTCGTAAAAAAGCACTAAGAAAAAACAGGAGTTAGGTATTCAGATATGGAAGAACTTGAACTCAACATCTTTGAAGAATTAGCCGCAACATTTGAAAATGTCGCGTGTGGTGAATATGAAAGTGTTCACTTCGAAAAATTTATGCGTGTCGGCAACCCGTCGCCGATCCGGCGTCTGGCAACAATTATGGATAATGTCTGCCTGCAATTTAAATCCCGGGAACACCACTTAAAGATCGCTGTCGATGAGCTCCGTACCGCCCGCGCTGAAATGGAAAGATTTAATACGCTTCTCGATTCCCGGGTAAAGGAACGCACCCGGGCTCTCGAAGAGGCTAATTCCCTTTTAGAATCAATTTCAACGACAGATTCATTAACAGGAATTAGCAATCGGCGTAATTTCGACGAAAAATTAGGCTATGAATTTTCACGAGCCCTACGGTATAACACCCCGCTTAGCTGTATAATGTTCGATATTGACTTCTTTAAAAAAGTTAACGACTCTTACGGTCACCTTTACGGCGACGAAGTATTGCGCATGATCGGTCAAGCCCTAAGAGAAGAATTGCGCAGTCACGATATCTTTGCCCGATATGGCGGCGAAGAATTCGTCATTCTATTACCAGAATCACGTATCCAAAGCACAACGAAAGTGGCGGAAAAATTACGTGTCCTTATCTCTAAAAAAGTTATCGACAAGGACGACATTCAATCAAAAGTGACCGTATCACTCGGTGTTGCGGAATTTGACCCGGAGATAATGTCGTCCGGGAGTGATTTGGTTGAAGCAGCCGACAAGGCAATGTACCGGGCAAAGCGCACCGGAAGAAATAAAACCGTTGTTTTTAACAGCGTCAAAGATAAGTAAAATCGCTAAGATAAAAGGAATTGTAAGCTAAATTGCATATTTGTATATTCCGTCCTGAAAAATGACGATTACTCTATGAGCAAACGACACAATATTTTTATAATTATTCTCTTTAGCGCTGCTTCCTTATTTGCACAGGAATACATCTGGCCAACGAATTCCAGCAAGTATCTCAGTTCAACTTTTGGAGAATACCGGCCAGGTCGCTTCCATGCAGGCATCGATATTAAAACCAACTATAAAACAGGATATCCCGTATTTTCAGTAGGCAACGGCTATGTATGGCGGGTCAGAACATCACCATTCGGTTACGGAAAAGCCATATATATCAAGATGGATGACGGCAATCTCGCTGTATATGGTCACCTGGATGAATTCATTCGGCCCATCAACGCCTGTGTTAAAGCGGAACAACTCATTAATAGACGATATACAACGGATATCTATTTTCGGGAAAACGAGTTTCGCGTCCTAAAAGGTGACACGCTGGCATTTTCCGGCGATACCGGCACAAAACATCCTCATCTGCATTTTGAGATACGCGACAAGGCAAATTGCCCAATCAATCCATTAAATACAAATCTGAACATTAAGGATTACACGATTCCAACTATCAAGGGCTTGGCGCTTGTCCCAATCGATGCCGCGGCGCGTGTTAACGGTTTACCGAACATCCAAATATTTGACACAAAATATGCTGGGAAAAAGGCTTTTACGGTAAGCGATACAATCAATGTTCACGGCAAAATCGGAATAGAGATCAGGACGCACGATACGGTGCGGGGCATACCGAATAAATACCCGCCCTACGGCATCAAAATGTTCGTCAACGACAGTTTGTTTTTTCATGTACAATACGACACCTTCGGTTTTCATGAATCCCGCTTGATATATGTAGATCGCGACTACCAATTAATTAAAAACGACATGGGACGTTTCAATCGTCTCTGGGTATTTGACAGTTTAAGCGTACCCCGTTTTTATTCAAAATCACCTTCGGACGGCATTTTAGATCTTTCCGGTGGATTATATTCGGTTTATATAGAGGTATATGACCGCAATTTTAACACCTCAACACTTTCTTTTACCCTGAATGCGACCCAACTATTTTCGTCCAGGCTTCTTCAGTTTAAACGTGCTGCAACAGGATATTCATTCATTTTTGCAACCGATACAACTGATGAAATCACGGTTGCCGCCGACTGGGTTCATAAAGAAGGAATGTTCCGAAAATCAGCGGCAATTGACAGCGCCCGGCAGGATTCCGGCGCCACATACCTATACGTCTCAGATCTGAATGCCTCATTTGAAAATGTGCTTCGGATTACCCTGTATTCAAAAAAACTGATGCAACGGCAAAAGTTTTTCTTCAACACAGCCCCGAAAACCAGATTTGAAGAAAAACGCCCGTCGATCTCTTTCGTACATAATCCAAACACATTTCTGTATAAAATCACGTTTCCGGAAGTCCCGGAAGCCCCGCCGCACTTCTATCTACAAACACCGGCTGTTTTCGCCGAGATAAACGCAAGCCCTTTATCGCCGCTAAGTTATATTAGCGATCCCATTCCTATAAATCTGATCGATTCTATATTTTCTTTTGAAGGGCGATATAACAGTAATCCGGAAAATGTGTTACGTTACCCGGCTGATTTCAAAATTATTGTTCCCGGCGTTTCCCGGTCTATCATTTCTGCAGACTCTATGTTGGTAGTAACGTTCAACGAGCGATCGGTCTATGACACGTTAGTCACCTGGATAACAAAAGAATACGGACCTGCTTTTGACGCCGACTATTTAATGTCGGATGTCTATACAATTTTCCCCCTCGTACAACCCTTAAAATCAGGTGTTTCATTATCCTTTAAATTACCGGTCGGAGAGGATGATATCGAAAAGATCGGTCTTTATCAATACGATGACGACGAGTGGGATTTTGTCAGCAACCGGTTGAATCCGGAACGAAATGCGTTTCTTGCGGAAATGGATGAGACCGGCGCCGTGGCGCTTTTAAAAGATGTTGTTGCCCCGGTAATTTCAGGGATTTTCCCCGGCAACGGCGGCAAATTCCGGGCAAAAGACGTTAAATATATCAATGCGATCGTCAAGGATGAAATGTCCGGTATTAAAGATGACGCCTCAATTACATTTACCCTGGACGACCGTCAATATTTCGCAGAATATAACGCACCGAAAGACAAAGTCCGGTACAAATTATCCAAACCACTCAAAGAAGGTGAGCACACAATAATAATCACGGTAACCGATCAGGCAAATAATTCTACATCAAAATCCAGCATGTTTACCATATATTAAAATAAATGTTAATACCCTTAAAAGATTCCACCCTCCGCATCCGTCCGCCGTTTATAACGGTCGGTATAATTTTTATCAATATTTGTAGATTTTTATCTGGTATTTCATTATTATTTATACTGGAACCATACGAAAGGAAGCGAATATGGAAACGGTTAAACCGGAACTATTAAAAACTCTCGCGCAAAAAGCATCAACATTTTCTCATTCTCCCTTCTCTAAATATCCCGTCGGCGCCGCATTGCAAACGGAAGACGGCGCTATATACACCGGCTGCAATATTGAGTCCAGCTCCTACGGATTAACTGTCTGCGCCGAACGGAACGCCATCGCCGCCGCTGTTGTTAACGGTCATAAAAAATTCCGTGCAATGGCAGTTTACTCGTTAAACGGCGCCACCCCTTGTGGAGCATGCCGGCAGGTTATCTGGGATATTTGCGGTAATATTCCGATATATGTCTTCGACCAGAACGGTCATAAAAAAATGTATTGGACAAAAGATCTCTTACCAAACCCTTTTGATGACACTAAATTGGAGAAAAAAAACAACACATGAAACAATCAATTTTAATTGGAGTTGCCGGGGGAACCGGTTCCGGAAAAACTTCCATGGCAAAAAACATTATCCGTGATTTCGACCCCCGTCAGGTTGTCATTATTGAACAAGACTCGTACTATTTCGACCTGGTTGACATCCCCATGGATACGCGCAACCATCATAATTTTGATCATCCCGAGGCCTATGATTTTGACTTGCTGAAAACACAATTGCGGAACCTTATCGACGGAAAAACGGTCTCGGTGCCCATTTACGATTATAAAACCCACACGCGCAGCAAAGAATCCCACTTGGTGTCGGGACATAAAATCATAGTTCTGGAAGGGATCATGGTTCTTTTTGATCCGGAGCTGCGGGACATGATGGACATAAAAATATATATTCATACAGCTCCCGATATCCGTTTTATCCGACGTCTCTCACGTGATATCCGTTATCGGGGACGCTCTGTTGAATCGGTCATTCATCAATATCTGGACACCGTTCGCCCTATGCACGAACAATTCATTGAACCAACCAAACAATATGCCGACATTATTATCCCCGAAGGCGGTCATAATACTGTTGCCGTGGATCTGTTTAAAACTAAAGTAAAATCCCTTTTAAGCCAAATAGCAAAATAGCTCAGTGTTTTTGAAAACATATTTTTAAAATCAATAATCAAATTTTCAATTGAGAGGAAAGTATATGCACAGTCACACAATGCGCAGCATTCCAATGGGAATCGAAGAGGTCGTCGCCCTGACCGGTAAACCATCCGGTTGGATCGAGGTAATTTGCGGGAGCATGTTTTCCGGGAAAACAGAAGAGCTCATCCGCCGCCTGCGACGAGCGCAAATAGCCAAACAAAAAGTCGCAATTTTTAAGCCAATTATCGATGTGCGATATAGTGAGGACCATCTCGTTTCTCACAACAAACAGCGAATCCCATCCATTGCAGTGGAAAAAGCTGATGATATTCTGGACCATGTAAAAGACGCCCACGTGCTTGGTATCGACGAAGCTCAATTCTTCGATAGCTCGTTACTGGATGTGTGCAGAAAATTAGCTAACTCCGGACGGCGCGTGATTGTAGCGGGGCTTGACAAAGATTATCGGGGGAATTCTTTTGAGCCCATTCCCCAGTTGCTATGTGAGGCTGAATATATCACAAAAACCCTGGCGATCTGCATGAAATGCGGCAATCCCGCCAGCTACACTCAGCGAATATCTAAATCCAGCGAGCGGGTTTTATTGGGCGCAACTGATTATTATGAAGCCCGGTGTCGAGGGTGTTTTGAGCCGCCGGAAGAATAGTCAATCAATGAATTGTCTACATTTTATATGAAAGTAGTCCACAAATATAACATTGATGGGAATGTGCTTTCATTATTATTTGCGCTGCTAAATCATGGATGTTATTTAATAGGTATTTACAACTCAAAATCCAGCCTAAAAGGAGACCGTAAATTATTATTTATTATTCGCAGATAGAAAAATTGCTTAAGGGAGACGTAAATAAAGCTATAGAGAAATATCCAGACAGCTTTAGAAAGGAACTTTTTGACAAGCTGTATTCGTTTTTCAGCCGTTACTTCACTGAAAGCGGATCAAACGAATTACCGACTGTGAAGTGGAATTTATTGACGGAAGCAAAATAAATACTAAGGAATTAGACTATAAAATAATCAAATCATTAATTTGGTGGGAGTAAATTAAAAACATGGAAACAACAAAAATTGCCTTATTCAAAGGCAGGGAAATTAGAAAGACCATTCATAATAATGAGTGGTGGTTTGTAGTAAATGATGTTGTGGGGGCGCTTACTGATACACCTAATGTTAAAGATTATATCCGCAAAATGCGTATTCGCGACAAAGAGATTGGCAAAGGGTGGGGACAAATTGTCACCCCCCTTTCTATAGAAACCACTGGCGGCAAACAAGATCTAAATTGTGCTAATACAGAAGGTGTTTTCCGCATTATACAGTCAATTCCTTCGCCCAAAGCAGAGCCATTTAAGCGCTGGCTGGCAAAAGTCGGTTATGAGCGAGTACAGGAAATAGAAGACCCTGAACTTGCCACAAAACGAACAAGAGCTCTTTACAAAGCCAAAGGTTATCCGGATGACTGGATTGAAAAGCGGATGCGCGGCATTGCTATTCGTGAAGAATTGACCGATGAATGGAAAGAACGAGGCGCGCAGGAAAAAAAGGATTATGAAATATTAACAGCAGAAATTTCCAAGGCGACTTTTGGAGTAACGCCAAGCCAGTATAAAAAGATTAAGAGCTTGAAGCGGGAAAATTTGCGGGATCACATGGACGATTTGGAATTAATTTTTAGTATGCTGGGCGAGCGCGCCACCACGGAAATTCACCGTACGGAAAATTCCAGGGGCATGCCGAAATTGAAATCTGACTCAAAAGCAGGTGGAGCTATTGCCGGCGGAGCAAGAAAAAAATTAGAAAAACGGCTTGGGAAGTCAATTGTTTCCAAAGAAAATTATATAGAAAAGCCGCAAGAGATGTCTGGCCGCCAAGCGGGTAATAAATTATCAAGCGGTAAAAATTGAAACTTTATTTACAGTCAATAATTGACGATGTTGCTTTAAAAAGCTTGCCTCCAAAAAGACAGAGTTTCGATCTCCACTCGGGGCACATAGCAGTGGGAATAATTTTCGGCTTTTGCAGAGCCTCGTCCCAAATTATTTCGCAAACTGTTTTCAACCAAAAACCATAAAGGAATTTTAAAATGCGTTTTACAGGAATTCTCGGCATAATCGCGTTATTAGGAATCGCTTTTTTAATGTCAAACAACCGTCGGAAAATTAATTTCAGAACCGTCGCTTGGGGCTTAACTTTACAAATGCTTTTCGCAGCTATCATTCTTGGCGCGCCGGCGCTGTCATATTTTGCAATGATGCTGTTTCTCGCACTAATCATCGTGTACATTTTCAAAGATGAAATCAACACGGGCTTTTTAGCTGGAAACCAGGTTTTTTCAGCTGTTGGAGTCATTCTTCTCGCCGTTTTGTCTGCTGTCATGTTTTATTTTCTGAATCTTGCAGGCGCTCTTGGCTGGGTATGGTGGATACTGCTTTTTGTAATCACCGTCAAAGCCGTAATAAAAGTCTCGTCCTATCAGAAGCATCTTGTTGCCGGGTTATTAACTTCAAGCTATATCTGGCTTTTCACGCACAGTTTTACCGGCGAAAAAATATTTGCCGTTGTCAGCCAAAAGGTTGAACGGTTTTTAAGTTTATCCGATCTCGGAGCCGAATTTCTTTTCGGGAATCTTGCGTTGAAGAAACACTTTTTCCCCGGCTCTGATACCTGGCCCGGTTTTGGATTTCAGTTCGGGTTTAGCGTTCTCCCGGTCATCATCTTTTTCGCAGCATTCATGTCAATTTTATATCATCTTGGGGTCATGCAGTTAATTATCCGCTGGATGGCGCGTTTCATGCAATGGACAATGGGCACCAGCGGCGCGGAGACCCTGTCCTGTACTGCAAATATTTTTGTGGGGCAAACCGAAGCACCCCTGTTAATCAGACCGTTTTTAAATGATATGACGCTTTCCGAGCTACTCACAGTCATGGTTGGGGGATTTGCCACAATTGCGGGGGGAGTTCTAGCTGGATTTATTGCCATGGGCATCAGCGCCGGACACCTGATCGCAGCCAGTGTTATGTCCGCCCCGGCTGCGCTTGTTGTCGCCAAAATTATTTTTCCCGAAACCCAGCTTTCCAGGACATCCGGCGAAGTCGATCTTCCGAAAGATCTGATTGAATCAACAAACCTGCTTGACGCAGCATCCCGCGGCGTAACGGACGGGCTCAAGCTGGCGGTTAACGTCGGCGCGATGCTTATCGCATTTATCGCAATAATCGGATTCGTTGACAGTGTTTTGTCCATATTCGACAGACTAATCGACGGCAATTTACTTAAGGGAAGCTATCTGGATTACGCTACAGTTAGTGGATTTACTCCCGTTAAGGGTGAGTACGGCGGTATTTTCCCCGGAAGTTTAAAAACCCTTTTTGGCACCATTCTCAGTCCTCTTGCCTGGCTGATGGGAGTATCCTGGCAATATGCCGGAGAAGTCGGAAATCTTTTGGGTATTAAGCTGGCGTTGACCGAATTTGTAGCATACGGCACGCTGGCAGAACTAAAAAACACGGGCGCTATTGACGAAAAGGCTATTGTCATTTCTACCTATGCGCTTTGTGGTTTTGCCAACTTTGCATCCATTGGCATCCAGATCGGCGGCATCAGCGCGCTTGTGCCTAATCGGCGTTCCGATCTTTCAAAAATTGCGCTAAAAGCAATGTTCGGAGGCGCTATTGCCAGCTGGATAACCGCCTCAATTGCCGGAATATTACTATAATGTCACAGAAAATATTGGAGAAAAAATGAAGCTCATCATGTTAGGTCCTCCCGGGGTCGGCAAGGGTACTCAGGCACAGCAACTATCCAAAGAATTCGGCATACCGCAGATTTCAACGGGAGACATCCTCAGAGACGCCATTCAGAAAAAGACGGTATTGGGTAAAAAGGCAAACACGTTTATGTCCAAAGGAGAATTGGTTCCGGATGAGGTAATGCTTGGGATTATTCAGGAAACACTGTTCTCCGAACATGCTCCCCAAGGATACATTCTTGACGGTTTTCCAAGAACCGTTGCCCAAGCAGAAGGATTACAGAAACTTTTTGAAGAACATAATGACAACATAAGCGCCGTCCTGTCATTAGAAGCTGATGAAAATCAGATTGTCCGGCGCTTATCATCCCGGCGAACCTGCCGGAGCTGCAATGCGTTGTATAATCTTCTCACAATGCCCCCAAAAATTGAGGGGAAATGTGACCTCTGTTCCGGGGAGTTATACCAGCGGGACGACGACCGGATTGAAACAATCCGGAATCGCTTGCGGGTTTATAAACAGCAAACCGAACCGCTAATCGGCTTTTATAAATCTCTTGGCGTGCTGAAGTCCATAAACGCCTCCGGGGCGCCGGAAGAAGTGCAGAAAAACATTAAACGTCAATTGGAGGATTAAATACCGTGGTTACACTGGGCATTACGGGTGGTTTAGGATCGGGAAAAAGCTCTGCCTGTCAACGCTTGAAAGAAAAGGGCGCCGTGATATTTGATGCGGACAAAATTGCCAAAGAGATCCTGCAAACCGTACCGGAAGTACAGGAAAAAATTGCCGAAGTCTTTAGCGAAGCAATTATAAAAAACGGAGTTGTGGACAATCAAAAGCTAGCCGCCATCGCATTCAGCAATGAAGAAAACCAATCATCTTTAAACAATATCATTCATCCGTTTGTCATTGAAGAATTCGAAAAGGAACGCGAATCAATGCAAAATCGGGAAGGACTGCTGGTAATTGACGCTCCACTTATATTCGAATCCGGCTTAGACAGCCACCTGGATTATACTGTCTTAATCTACGCTACCTATAAGCTGCGGATCGCCCGGGCAATACGTCGTGGAAACTTATCACGCGATCAGATATTGAAGCGAATGGACCTGCAAATGCCTGAGGAAGCAAAAAGAGAACTGGCGTCTTTTATAGTCGAAAACAACGGATCCATTGAGCATCTTTATGAAGAAATCGACAAACTTTACAATGAACTTGTCGGTGGATAAATATCCTTTCCAAAATTGATGTAAAAATGCCGCCCTTTATCTAAATTAGTGGGGTATGGGACGCAACTTACGATTAAACATTAATATTATCTGTCTGGCTCTGTTTCTCGCATTCGGAGTTCAAGCCATTAATGCTCAAGACAGCGCCCAAAACCCGGTAGAAATAATCAATCTGGGTATTTTAGGCGAGTCCGATGTCCGTCAATGTATAAATCATGCTCCCTTATTTCAATGGTCTCTGTCGGACACATCCGTGAATCTGCAGATGGAGATGCTTATTTCTCAACCTGCCGATAGCGGGGATTCCATCCTGTGGCGTTCGGGTATTCAAGAATATGGCGGCTGCCGGTTCCATTTTATCAGCCTTGGCGCATTAATTGACGGCGGGACATACTCGTTTTCAATTAATATTTTTTCACCGGATTCGGGTTGGTCTGCTGACGAATCAATATCTTTCACGATGAACACACCACCGACGACTCCTCAAATTAATGTGCAAAAGCCACCGGTTTTTGAAAGCATTCACTTTTCTTTCCCGATCGTACAATCCGACGATCTCCAAATCCCGTCATCCGACCTTTTCTATCATTTCCAAATCACCGGAGATTCATCCGGCAACGATCTGCAATTAGACACATTGCTGTCGGCGTCGTTTATCCAAACAAATCAAAACCGTATTCCTGTCATGATTACCCTGCCGGACAATTCTACTTACTATGCCAGAGTTCGTTCGAGTGATGGTGTTGAATACTCCCCGTGGAGCAAGGCGCAACCATTCCACATCAATAGAATTAACGATATCCCCGGTAAATTCGATTTAGTCTTCCCGGTTGGTGGAGATACATTAACTGAAGTCCCGACTCTAGCTTGGCGTCCCGCTATCGACCCCGATGAGAAATTCGGAAAAGGCATTTCAAAGTACGTTGTCGAATATTCCATCGACCCCTCCTTCAAATATCTCGTCAAAACCGCCCAAACGTCCCCACAATTTACAAAATTCTCCCCGGGAGACTTCGAAAACCACCGGACATATCATTGGAAAGTAACGGCAATAGACCATAGCGGTCTGAAACGAACCGGCAATCAGAGCGGATCGTTCACGCTTAATCTTGGAAACCTGCCGCCTCCGGTTCCTGTTATAATCGCTCCCCGGAACGGGCAAATTCTTAACCCTGAGCAGTATATTATCTGGCAATCTGAAGATGATCCCGATAAAGCCGACCGGTTATCCTTCGATGTAATTATTTTAAATCATGATACAAAAGAATCGGTATTTATCGAACATCTCTCAGACACTCTTGTTGACCTGTCAAGATTCAGGTTAGCGTCTGATTTCAGTGTCGGTTACAATAATCTCGTTCGCTATCAGTTGCATCGTATTGATCTTAGTAAACTGATTGACGGACACTATTATGATGTTCAAATAAGCGTCTTCGATAATTGGGGGGGAGAGGTGTCAAACCGTGAAAGCGCCTACTTCCGGTATGACGATAACATGAACAAACCGCCCCTGCAACCGCAGTCCGGCTTCTTCCCCGATTCAGCCATTGTAAAAACGCAACACCCGGTATTTCGCTGGCGCGCAGCATCTGACCCTGATGTATCCGACCAGCTGCGCTATCGGGTTCAAATCAGTCAAAACCGTTCGTTTGCCGGAACAAAATTTATCTTACAGGACAGCCCCTACAACCACACCCGAATTCGTCTGAAAACAGCACTGCTCGAAAACGCTCAATATTACTGGCGCGTCCAGTCTATAGACCTTGAAGAAAGTAAATCGCCATGGTCGGACGTCCACACATTCCGGATCAACCGATATAACGAACCTCCTGTTGGTCCCGTTAAATTGATTTTACCGCGAGATCTAATGGAAATTGGACCGGAAGCCGGGTTCTGGTGGGAAGCTGGCTGGGACCCCGACCCGGGTGATACTATTTCATATATTATCGAAATTGACAATTCCTCAAAATTTCGCCCGCCGCTAATCAGCATCCGTGTGCCTGCGTTACAAACAGCAACATGGCTGGACACACTAACACCGCTTCCATCAAACGGTATCAGTATTTTTCTTCATGAGATTCCCGGAAAAAGCAGATTAAAGGACAACCGGATGTATTACTGGCGGGTCTTTGCCGAAGATAAATCCCGGATTACCGGACCTCCCTTGAAAACACCCCAAAGATTTATATACAATTCTCAAAACGATCCTCCCGAAGCCGTCACCGGCGGTTTCTCACCGTCGAATGGGGAGATCGTAAAGTCTCAAACACCTTTAATCAGCTGGAATCCGGCTCGCGATCCTGATTTCTCTGATTTACACCTGAGTATTTCATATCAACTTGAACTTTCTGACGCCGCCTTATTTCCCGAAAGCCAAACCAGGATATTGACAACCGGCGCCGGTGAAAACTATTACCGGATTACCGACGAGCTTAGTGAAAACGCCAAATGGTTTTACCGCGTCAGGGCAATAGATTCTCACGGGGCGCTTTCAGCATGGTCAACCATAAATTCATTTATAACCAATCAGATACAAGAACCGCCTTTTCCTGTCTCCGCCGGCTTTCTCCCGAAAGACTCAATGATTGTAGAGACGCCGACGCCTCTAATCAGCTGGACGCCAACTACCGATCCCGATCCCGGGCAATCCGACAGAGACATTCATTATATTACCCGGTATTTTCTAACAGAAAAACCCAAGAAACATTACTACGGTCATAGTGATTTAGGCGTGTCCGGCATACAGCTGCCCCATTTGAAAGAGGACGTTTACTATGGCTACCAGATTGCCGCGATAGATCCGGACGGGAAAAAATCCGACTGGTCAACTATTCAATATTTTGGGGTGAACGCATACGATAATCCACCAAAAAATTTCCAGATATTATCGCCCCGGTTTTATGAGGATTCCGTCAGAACCGACGCTCAATTCATGTGGCAGACGACCACCGACAAAGACCTGGCAAGTGAACTAAAATATATTCTGTTCTACGGCACGGACAGTCTTTTTCAAACAAACACAAGTGAAATCGTGCTTTCTTCCGGAGACAGCGCCATTGTATCATACTCTCCAATGGGAAATCTTGACCGGCAAACGAAATATTTTTGGAAAGTCGCGGCTGCTGATAACAGTGGAAAGGAAACCTGGGCTTCCAACAGCAACCAAAAACCGTTTGTATTCACGACAATCGGATATAGAAGACATTACGATGAATCCGCCCCAACGAATTATATCCTCCATCAGAACTATCCAAACCCGTTCAACCGCATTACAACTATTCGCTATGAGGTGTCAGAATTTGGATCCGTAGATGTGACGATCTATGACATTCTCGGAAAACGTATTAAAACGATTGCATCGGGCGACCATTCCCCTGGTGTTTATGAAGTTTTGTGGGACGGCGCTGACTCTTATGGCGTTTCTGTTCCCGGAGGCATGTATTTATGCCGCATGAACGCCCGCAACTATACCGCCCATAAAAAAGTACTGTTGATGAAATAATCGAATCAGTTGTTTTGTCCCTGAAGCTCTTTCAGGAAGCCGATATAGACAGGGGGCAACGACCAATATTGTGCTTGTTCAATGACAAAATCAATAAGTGATTGGCTATATGAGGGTTGACCACCGACATCGGTAATATATAAAAACGCTTCGGCGCTGCGACCATCTAAAAAATCGACGTGTTTGCTGACTTTTTCAAATTTGCCAAGAGTTTCAACCTCTTTTTTGTCAAGCAGGCGAATGTCTCTCGTCGAAAGACACCACACAATACCCCATATCGAGTGGGAACCATCCTCTGTAATAGTAATTTTGCCCTGCGAGTTAAATGTAAGTCGCTGGTTTTTGAGTTCAGCAACCCCTTCGAAAGAAACTCCTGGACATATCTTACGAACAATGTCTTCGTTCATATTATCGGCATAGGCAAAATACAGCCGGGTGTTTGTCATGTCACCCCCTCCAAAAAAATTAATCCCCTTTTCAAAATCGCACCGTAAAAATATTAACAATAAACACCTAAATGCAAGTTTATTGTCACAACTTTTATTTTATTTGAAAATATTGGACGTTTTGGGTTTGGGGAGACACGCTTTTCCGGAAATAGAAACACAGGAGCTGCTGCTGAAAGGATTTTAGAATTTTCTACAACGCCCCACCACAAGCTTTTAACTTTGGGTCTATGAGTTCTGCTCTTGTTTCTGTTTCGTTCATTCTTATGCCTCCAGCTCCGGCGGGTAATTTCAGTTGTACCCAAATTGGGGACAACTGGAGTTTAATAAATTCACGATCTTTAACTTTGCCCCAATATTGCCTTGGCGTAGGACTGTCGGTTAGAGCTGCAATGATATCTACGACTGAATAATACCATTCATCTTCATTCCATATTCTGCGGATTTTTTTGCTTTGGAAGATGACGAGCTTGTTGGATTGATTGCTTGGTTTATTTTCCATTAGATCTTTTTTATCCTCTCCTGGGCAAGTTCCGGGTTTTCTATCTCGTCAAGCTGCTCTCTCCCCAAAAATTAATCCCCTTTTCAAAATCGCACCGTAAAAATATCAACAATAAATGCCTAAATGCAAGTTTATTGTACCGGATTTTATTTTTATATCTAACGGTAATGTTAAGGCGTTGGAAACTTCGGCGCACCTGAACTTTAAGCTTTAAACAATACAAATGCGGGCATCCAAAAATTTGAATTTGCACATCGCGTTTCCAGTCGCCTTGAACATTTTGTTATGTGCGCCTCTTGTTTAACACCAAATATTTTCTTTAACAATTGACGACAGGAATAGGGCAGGATTTCTTGCACTAAATTTTCATGTTACTACGTTGTTTATTTATCTAAAGTGGCAAAGAATACCCCGCAGCTTGCTGCGGTTGGGAGTTTCATTTTCATAATTTACAATTTATCTCTTCACTCCACATTGTTTTAAACGTGTGTTATAAAATGTGATTTTTTTGTAATAGAATTCATTAACGAAATTGGTATGGATATTCTATCGAAGCAAACAAATAGATTTGTTAGCACTCTTTTTTAAGTACTAATGCATATTCCATTTCATCAATCCCTCTTTCAACCGGATAAATTTCTTTCTCTGCTACTGGTCTAAAACCTGCATTCTTAGCGTAAGTTTTTATTTCTCCAGGAGTAAACATCCGCATAGTATAGACTATTCGCTGGTCTTTGCCGTTCGTTAAAGGACTCCCTCCTATTTTGACAAAATATGCAACATATTTCCCATGATTACTATTGACTTCGTTGTAATGGTATTGTTTAAGAAACTGCTGATCTCTTTCAAGAACATCTATGCAGAGAATGCCTCCCTCTACGAGAGTCTGAGATAGATTATTAAAAGCCTGCTGAATCAAATCCTCCGGTAAATGTCCAATAACGCCATACATACAGGTAACTACATTGAATTCAGCCTGAAAAGGTAAATCAGTAATGTTTCCCCATGCAACGTTTGAATGTCCCAGAATTCCTTGTGCTTGCGCAGTCATTTTTCTTGAGTAGTCGATTGCATTGAGTCTGTCAATTTGGCAAAAATCCTCCAGTTCGTTGGAAAATCTCTTGGTTCTTCTGCCATCTGCACAGCCAACATCTAAATAAGCAATTCTTTTGCCGCCGATTAATCCTCTCAGTTCTTCTAAAAAGAACCTGTCTGTTGAAGTAGTCTGATGTACCTTATCCTGCCTGCTTTGACTTTCTTTGCTATAATTGTTTGCCCTTACATCATATCCAACTTGTAACTGTTGAATATTAGCCACATCAGTAAATGCAACTCTATTTCTTTCGATTGTTGTTCGTAATCTGTTGAGTTCTATATTAATTATTATGTCCATTATAAATATCCCCTGAAATTTTCCATGTCTTTTCTCGTTTTACAAGTTTTCTTAAATCCTATTTGTTATATAAAACCTATGTTCGATGTAATTTTCAATTCATTAACGAAATTGGTGTGGATATTCTTTCTCTCGATTTTGAAATGAAAGAATTTTCGGATTTGAACTTAGCGCCTTCGGCGGACTTTCAATCTTCTTCTATATACTCCATAGTATAATTATTACAACCAGGACATCCTACTTTTGGCATATATCCATCATAGTACTCATTGTTGATTTTAGCCATACCAATTCCAACATC
>JAUVYH010000132.1 GCA_030603165.1 Fidelibacterota bacterium | reverse complement strand
AGATTTTTAAACGCAATACCCAGATCAACAAGGTGAATATCCGAAAGAAACAGACCTGGATCCCAATATGTATTATCCGACGGAGTATTTACGGTGTAATATTTCAGTTGTTTTACCTCAATCTCGCGAAAAATCGCACTGGCGTCCTTGTATTTCTGGTATTCAAGCAGCATTTGAACAAGTTCGGTTCGCGGATCCTCGATTTCTTCTTCGCTTTCGGCATTTTCCCGCGGCAAGAGCATCTGCGCTTTTATTCTCATTAACAACGACGCCATCAGGATAAATTCACCAGCCAGATGCAGATTCATCTGATGCACCACTTCGAGATACTCAAGATATTCCCGCGTTATGTATGAAATCGGAATATCGTATATGTTAATCTCATCTCTTTTGATAAAAAAAAGCAATAAATCCAGGGGACCTTCAAAAACATCAAGTTTTACGTTATAGCTCATTAATCAGCCTAATAACATCGCCTGCCGTACATCTATCATTGTATTTGTTGCGACTTTCTGCGCTCTTCTTTCACCATCCTTAATAATATCTAAAACCTCATCGAAGTGTTCGGAATAGTATCGACGCTTCTCACTATAAGGCGCAATGACAGAGGAAATCGCAGCCGAACATTTCATTTTACAATCGACGCACCCCAATTCCCCGCTTGTACAATTTGCGTATATTTCATCAGTTTCAGTTGGGTTGAATTTTTTATGGTAAGTATATACCAGGCAAATACTCGGACGACCGGGATCTCCCCGCCTGATTTTTTGAGGATCGGTCACTGCTTTACGCATTTTTACTTTAATCTCATCTGCACTGTCGGATAACAAAATTGTATTTCCAACTGATTTGCTCATTTTATTGCCGTCGAGACCGGGAAGACGAGCAAAGCTTGTTAGTTTCGCCTTGGGAATGGGAAATACTTCTCCATATACTGAATTGAACTTCCGGGCAATCTCTCGGGTGATTTCCACATGGGGAGCCTGATCTTCACCCACCGGCACAACATTGCCTTTATACAGTAAAATATCTGCTGCCTGTAACACAGGATAACCCAAATGACCATAGATGATTGTATCGATATTCAAATCTTTTACCTGCTCTTTTAAAGTAGGGTTCCGTTCCAGCCTTGCCGTTGTGATCAGCATTGAAAACAGGAGATGAAGTTCCGCGTGTTCCTTGATCTGACTCTGGCGGAAAATCGGGCTCTTTTGGGGGTCAATCCCAACCGAGAGCCAGTCGGCAACCATTTCCAGCGTATTTTGCAAAATTTCGCTTGTATCAAGTTTGGTCGTAAGCGCATGGTAATCAGCAACCAAATGAAAATTTTCAAATTCACCCTGCATATTGACCCAATTTTCAAGAGCTCCGACCCAATTCCCAAGATGCATTTTACCGGTTGGGCGCATTCCACTTAAAATTCGACTTTTTTTCCTTTCCTTCTCCATTATTTCCTTTCCCTAATCTAAAAACAGATACGGACGCCATTCTTCCAGCGGCGCCCCGGCAAACCGCTGCAACGTATGAATTTTATGAGGTCGCTTCGGCTCAGATTTCAACGATATACTTGTTTCTTCCAGCCGGTTATCACCTTTTTTATTATTACAGCGTATGCAGGCAGTAACCAGATTATTCCAGGTGTCTTTTCCACCTAACACTTTTGGGATAATATGATCAATAGTCAGAGGCACATCCCGCGCCCCACAATACTGGCAAGTATGATTATCTCTACGAAAAATATTTGCCTTATTCAACACGGCGTACCAATTATTTAGTTTGATATATTTATGAACCCTGATAATCGTCGGAACAGGAAAAACGTCAGTTACAGTGTGTAAAACCTGGTGATCAACTGTCTTGACCATACTGGCTTTTTGTTCAATCAATAATACAATAGCCCGCTTCACATCACAAATATGAAGTGGCTCATACGTCTGATTCAGCACCAGAACACTGCGATGTATGAGTGATGTTTTCGCAGGCGCATTCATTACTTATCCAATCGGGCTGCTTTGATCTTCGTTTGAAGAATTTCTTCAGCAATTTCGACATCGTTAAAATGGATTGTACGATCTTTCAATGTCTGGGTGGTTTCATGACCTTTTCCGGCGATCAGTACAAGATCCTGAGCTTCGGCAATGTCGATGGCATGTTGTATCGCTTCATGTCTGTCATGAATAACCGTATAATCATAAGAATCAGTATTTTGAATACCTTCGACAATTTGCGCGGCAATTACATCAGGATCTTCCGTCCGTGGATTATCATCCGTAATAACCGCCACATCGCTCAATTCTTCCACAATCTCTGCCATTTGGGGGCGCTTACTATTATCACGATCGCCGCCACATCCGAAGACTGTAATGATACGATTGGGATTCATCGACTTCGCGGCGTTTAAGACCTTCACGAGTCCGTCCGGTGTGTGGGCATAATCAACAATAACTGTAAAATCCTGACCACTGTCGATGGATTGGAAACGACCCGCAACAATAATCTCTTTTTCAAGTCCGGTTTTTATATCTTCAAGGCTGATATCCTGGTCTAAAACCGAAGAAACCGCTGCCAGCATATTATAAAGATTAAACATTCCTCTTAGTTTTGCATGAATATCGATCTCGCCGTTTGGTGTCACTAACCTGAACCGTGTTCCATTGCCACCCATGTCGATATCTTTCGCGGTTACATCCGCGGGATTTTCAATACCAAACATTACTTTTTTTGCTTTTGATGCTTCAATAAAATGATTCACCGATGGATCATCAACATTAACAGTCACAGTTTTATCAGGAGCTATGCTGCCAAACCAGCGTAAATTTGAAGCCCGGTACGCATCCATTGTTCTATGCCAATCCAGATGATCCTGAGTAAAATTTGTCCAGACGCCGACCTCATATTCTACGCCGGATACCCGGTGGAAATCCACACCGTGTGAAGACACCTCCATCACACAGTATTCGACGGATTGATCTTTCATGTTCGTGAATATTTCCTGCAAATCCGGCGGTTCGGGCGTGGTATCTTTCGATTGATATATCTTTCCGTTAATTTTATAGTACAGTGTTCCAATTAATCCCGTGCGGTACTTTTGCGCTAAAATACTGTCAACGATATGAGCAGTCGTGGTTTTCCCGTTGGTACCGGTAATCCCGATTAATTTGAATGATTTTGACGGATGACGATAAAATTCACCAGCTACAAGCGCCAGAGCCAGGCGCGAATCAGGCACGATGATTTTTACAACCCCGTCCGGCACGTCTATATCTTCTTGTACCAATACAGCTGACGCACCCGCCTTGATCGCATCCGAAACAAAAGGATGACCATCCGGTAATTCTATTTTATCCAGTTGAGTATAAATATTTATTGCCACATAAAGATAATCTTTTTTAACCCGAAGCGGGTCATATACGACACCTTTAATGTCCGGATTGTTATTCCCAATTACCTGCTTTTCCGAAAGATTACTTATAAGACGGTCGAGTTTCATTATTTTAAATTCCTTCAAATCCCATTAATAATTGCTATAACGTTTGTATTCTGCTCATATAATCGTCGAAAACCTCACGACGTGTTATCAATTTATCCTTACCATCAACAATGGCAACTTCCGCCGGGCGAAAGCGCAAATTATATGGCATAGACATAACATTACCATAAGCTCCTGTCTGAGTAAAGACCGCCAGATCACCCTCTTCGGTCAATGGCAACATGCGATCTTTTGCAAAGATATCGGTGTTCTCACAGATTTGCCCACAGATATCTGCTTTCATGCCCGGCGCCTCATTTTCTTTTCCATTAATGACAATAGGATGTTGAGCGCCATAAAGCGCCGACCTGATCAGAGTATTAAACCCGGCGTCAATACCAATAAATGTACGATAGCCTTCCTTAATACCGGTAACGCGACTAATCATGATTCCAGCGTCGCCAACGAGATACCGCCCGGGCTCAAGCGCCAATGTCGGATTCCCTAGTTTTAATTTCATCACTTTTTTTCGAAAAACATTTAGGGTGTTTTTGCCTACTTTTTCTATATCAAGCGTTTCATCATCACCAAAATAGGGAATTCCCAGTCCGCCTCCCATATCGATAAACTCAAAATTAATTCCTAATTCAGAGCTAATTTCACCCAATTCATCCAGGAATAATTCCAACATATTAGGAAAATGGTCAGCATCAAGAACGCCGGAGCCGGTCATCATATGAGCGCCAAAACGTTTTATACCGGCGTCAATAGCATTTTTATATGCCGTTACAGCTTTTTCGTAAGGAACGCCGAATTTTGCTTTATCGCCACCGGTTGTGATCTCTTCGTATTTTCCATTACCTTTTCCGGGATTAATCCGGTAGGTAATCAGCTCCGGTTTCCCGATTTTTAGTAATCGGTACAGAGATGAAATGTCATCCAGATTGATTTTAGCGCCGGAATCAAACGCAGCTTTCAAATCATCCGGGCTCTCATAATTTCCGGTGTACAAAATATTTTCGGGTTTTACCCCTGCCTGCAATGCCAGCTTCAATTCCCCGGGACTTACGCAATCCATTCCATAGCCTTCTTCGACAAAGACATCCAATATTGCCGGGTGGCAATTGGCTTTCATCGCATAGTAGAAGTCAACACTGACATCACCGGAACGAAAAGCTGATTTTAGTCGTTGAGCATTCTCACGTATTCTCGAAAAATCATAGACATAAAGCGGCGTGCCGTATTTCTCTGCCAGCTCCTGAACGGATATTCCTGAAATGTTCATCTATATCCCTGTTTTTTCAATTAAATGCAAAAATCACTTCTGCTTACATTCTATCTAAATTACAATCTGGTGAATTTATTCTCTAAGGGTTCGGATAACAAGAAAAAACACTTTGAATCAGAAGACCATAATGATCGACGTTCGATCAAAAAAATAGTCGAAATGCTTACATGATAACTTTAACAAAGTTCTCATCGATCTCTAATTGCATGGACTCAAAGCTTTCGATTTTCAAAGTGTGTTCAAAACATCCTTTTCTGAGACAACCTGAAATTTCACCTTCTCCCGGTAAAATCATCGTAAATACCGGCGCCGAACAGCTGTTACAGGACTCCGTCTCACTAACTAAAGTGATACCACAATGCGGACAGGAAAAATCGACAACTTCCCCATCGGGAATATCAATATCGGAACTATGCTTGTAGCTTCCAAATTCCGGGTCAAGATATATCAATCCTTCTCTGTCCTGCCACTTGATTTTTACACAGATTGAGCTCAGATTGTGTATTTTTACTTTATCACTCATTAAATCACAACCTTTGGGACAATGTGCGGTCTGTATATTCACTGTCCGGACCCGACTGACTACGGATGTCTTTGATAATTGCACATCTTTTAATCTTTCACCCATATCATTTCCTTTCAAAAAATCAGATGGTAAGTTAATAAATTTTCAGGATATATTACAAAAGTGATTTCCCATTATTGATACAATCGTAAAAAGTCACCGTAAAGACGCCAAGACACAAAGGGATATAAGGGTATAAGGGTATAGGGATATAAGGAGGATGGAAAACGGAAGACGGAAAATCATTAATTGAATTTTTTTATTCTGGTTTGGAAGCTAGTAGTTGGAATTATTCCATTTTCCTTTTTTCCGTTCTCCATATTTCCCATATTTCCCCTATTATCCATATTTCCCTTATTTCCTTTGCCAAGGAGGGGAGGTTATATCATCTCGACATAATATTAGGTACAGCGCTAAAATTTAGGGGTAACTCCAGCCCAAATCAATTCTTGATTATTTTCAGCTGCAATTGTAATTTAACACGCTTTTTATCATGGGGCTGTAGCTCAGTTGGGAGAGCGCTTGAATGGCATTCAAGAGGTCGTCGGTTCGATCCCGTCCAGCTCCACAAACTCAAACGCTCTATAAATCAACAACTTACAATAACATACAAGCACCTGTATTACTGGCTCATATCACCCAGTATGTTAAATTTTAGGTGTTCGTTGTCACGTTCCCGTCACGACATGATTATCATAGGCGTTCTTCTTATTCAATCAAACACCTTTCGCAAAGGTTATCTTGGGTTTTCCATAGTGCCGTATAAATTTTATAAAGTCGGATAAAGTCTCTTTAGTTTGAGCGTCATAGAAATAATCGGATTAATGCCGAGACTTGACTTAAGCCTGCTGTTTTACAAAACATTTGCTCAATCACCAGACCTTCCTCGCAGGCTTGAGTTAAGTCAAATCGCATCGCCCTTAACTCAAGTCGTCTCAAAAACTCATGCTTATTCAAAAAATCCATCTGACGTCGCCTTAAGTCAAGGGCTGAAAAATAATTATTCATCAAAATCAATTAAAAACTCTTTTATGGAACTATAATTAAAATCATCCCTATCATCCGAATAAGATAACTTATAAACATCCGGTGAAGAGTAATAGGATTCTCTAGCTGAAGGATCAAACAATTTACCTTTTCGAAGACCGATCCATTCGAGATAATTCGAAAATTCCCAGTGAGATAAATCGTCAACCAAACCAGCTTTCGTTGGATTCAAATGTATATACCGGATTACATAGATCAGATAATTCTCATTATCAATTGCTTTGTGTTGCAATTTATTGCTCATCAAGCGACCAACTCGCTGATATTTTTTATTATACCGCTGAACATAGCCGGATAGTAGAGAGTTGAACAATAGATTAACAGGTTTATCAGAATTCTGCTTGATGAGAAAGTGGAAATGATTCGGCATGAGGCAATAAGCGAATACTGATAACGAATATTTTCCAGTTAATTTTTTAAATCGTTCAAGAAAATCACAATAGTCCTCATCTACACGATATAGTAGCTCACCGGCGACACAGCGATTATAAATATGGTAAATACCATTTTTAATAAAATTTTCCTGTTTTATTCTGATGATTTCCTCCTCTCTCGATAATGACTTGACTTAAGACTGTCATATCAAAAAACATAAACCGATCTCCAAACTTTGTCGGCAGGCTTGAGTTAAGTCAAATCGCATCGCCCTTAACTCAAGTCGTCTCAAACATTCACGCTTATTCAAAAAATCATCTCACGACGCCTTAAGTCAAGGGCTGGCGAAAGCCAGCGAACACAGCAATATTAAGATACGTAGTTTTTTCACGTTGTATCCTGACTTTTTTACATACATGACGATATACCGGGTTGAGACTGATATAGATTATTATTCTGGATAGATATTTTTCATTATCTATTTCCTTTTCTATACTACTTCAATAATTCTATAATCCTGTTGATCACTTCTTTCATTTCTTTTAGTGAATTATCGATTTCTTCTTTTTCAAAATTTACAAAAGTTCCGTAATCCCCTTCCATCCTCTGTTCAAAAGCATTTTGGATATATTTACCAAATCTTTTCTCTAATATGCCGTTTTTTACAAAATTCTTATTAAACCATCCGATAAGTTGTGTATGTTTTGAAGTCTGGAAGAAATGTTTAAGCGCTAATGCTGATAGTATATAATAAATTCCGTAATAAATACGATTCGTTGCCAGATGATATTTTTGGTTTTCAATGAGAAATTCTACATCGTTTATCGCTTTATTAGCCCTTTCGATATTGTATTTAATAAGTTCTTCTCTATCTTTTTCATTTAGCGTCATAGCACAAGCCCCTTCTCTAATGCCTGTAAAATAAAAGGCTGTTTACCTTTGATAGAATTTAATTCATCCTTAGATATGACTTTAATATCTATGATAATATCATATTGTAAACTTATTTCATAGGCTAATTCATATAGCTTGCGTTTGAATCTCCAGTCATACGGTCTTTTCAAAACTACAAGTATATCATAATCGGCATATTCTGTTTCAATATCTGTTATTCGAGATCCAAACAGAACTACTTTCTCTATATATTCGGGATATTTTTCCCCGAAAAGTTTTTTCAATTTCTTAACAGCATCTTTATCATACATAGATAACATCCCTTTCAATACGTTTCTTTAAAAATGGATTCATGTTCTCCCGCTTCCTTACAATATCAACGCGCTGATGAAGTATTTTTTCCAGTTCCTCTTTAATATGAACCAGAATGAATAAATCAGGAGTCTCTGTTTCAATAATTATATCGATATCACTTTCAGCTCCGATTTCATCTCTTGCGATAGATCCAAAAATCCCCAAGGTGTTGATTCCGTAATTGTTAGCGTTTTCACTTTTGAATTTTTTTATGGCGCCTATAATTTCTAACCTGTTCATTTTATCACCTTCAAATTATGGTATTTAATTTATACTATCAATCATGTGTATCAAACAGACATTTCTAAACCTTTAAGGTCTTGAAACCTACAATCTCACTCTTATTAGGCTGTGCTGGGCAAAGGCTATTGCTGCCGTCGGTAAAATTACTAGTAAATGCTCCATTTGAATTCCCTTATAATCTCTCTTTTGATTTACAGCTGATACCCAACTTGACTTAAGTCTGCTTACCAAGAAACCTAAGTCCATTCTCCTGTCTCCATTGGCAGACTTGAGTTAAGTTAGATTTTGACCTTAAACATGCTCTTAACTCAAGCCGGTAAAAAATATTCATGCAAATCCGATCTTTCGCTGGTACCGGCTTAAGTCAAGCGCCTTTAGTAATCCACGCACATAGATAACATCCCTTTCAATACGCTTCTTTAAAAATGGATTCATGTTTTCCCGCTTTCTAACAATATCAACATCTCTTGCAGCAGACTTAAAAACCCCTTATTTAATTAGCAGGCATTTTCGAACCTGCTGAAAGTTACCAGCCTGAATTCTGTATATATAGACGCCTGATCCAATCCCGCCTTGCGGGACATCCCATTGAACAGAATAATATCCGGCCTCTTTTGTTTTATTCTCAAGAACATTCACTACCTGACCGGCAATATTGTATATTGTTAAAGTGACGTGTGATTTCTCAGGAAGCGCATAGCAAATTGTCGTCGTTGGGTTGAATGGATTTGGATAGTTTTGAGAGAGTGTCCATTTTATCGGTATATTTAACATCGTAGCTGGTATTTCATTGAACGTAGGTACGATACTAAAGAAATTATCACTCACATCAGATACATTAGGATCCGTTTTATGAGTTAATTTAATCAGACATTGATCAGATTCCACATC
>JAUVYH010000172.1 GCA_030603165.1 Fidelibacterota bacterium | reverse complement strand
AAGTCTGAATAGAGTTAGATATCTGTTTAATATGAAAAAAGATGGCTAAAATGTAGTGGTGAAAATAGTATGCGCTACAATAACTATTCCCATGTAAAACAATATGTTATCAAATTTGATTTGTCGAAGTTGGGTTAAGTCAAGTGGTAAAGATTAACCCCCAGTTTCAACCAATTTAACCAATAAACCAATTTGGCTTCGCTGAAAATTGGTTTCTGATTCCTGGCGCCTATTGCAGAGCAGATTCCCGAATTCTAACGGAGCAAGATAATTGCTGCCTTAGCGGTAATTATTGCTGTATTTCTCTATATCCTGCAATATATCAGATAATTCGCCCTGTTTTTACTCTTATTCCAGTAAATATCCTTGAACATCTTCCCCCAATGACATCATTGAAATTAATCAATTATCATTTTTTCGATTTCAATAGCCTTTGAGCGTCTGCCCGCGCGGATATACCGATTGATGGCTTCTTCGAAGTACTCGTTTGCTTTTTCCTTGTTTTCCAGAGCTTTTTGTTCAAGCCCCGCTTCTTTAAGATACATGGCGGATTCTTCCCAGCGCCCCTCGTTTTTCAGGTTCTCCGCCAACCGGACATAGTCCGGTTTTTTATCGGCAGGTGAAGCTTTGTCGCCTTTTAGAGCTGATTTCAGGGTTGGTATTAACTTTTCGTATATAGCGGATTTGGCATGAATATCGTATGCTCCAATTGACAGATACTTTTCTCTGATCTCAATTGTTAATTCGCCGGTTAGCCCGACAACCGGAATTTCCGGTTTCGTTTGTTTCATCAGTTGTAATGTCTTATAACCGTCAATACCGGGAAGGTTATGGTCCAGAATCACCAAATCGACATCTTCCGTTTTGAAAAGTGCGATAGCTTTTTCGCCGTCTTCCGCTTCGATGATTTCGTATTCCTCGGATCCCAGATATTCGATCAGGGTATCTCGCAGCAAGGCTTTGTCATCGACAAGTAAAATTCTTTTTATTGCCATTGTAGATCCTTTCTAAATCAATTTAAACTTTATTGTAAAGGTTGTTCCTTTGCCAACGATGCTGTTGACATGAATTTCACCTTCATGATTTTCGACTGCTTTTTTACAAATCAGAAGTCCTAAACCGGTGCCCTGTTTGCCGCTCCAGTTAGTATAATCAGGGCGCCAGATTCTATCCAGTTTTTCTGCGGGTATCCCAACGCCTGTATCGCTGATCTCGACGACGGCAAATCCATTTTCCCGGTAAACATGAGATGTGAGAGCGCCCTTTCCGTCCATCGCCTTGAAAGCGTTTTCCACCAGATTTACAAACACCCTGATCAGGTCTTCTTCACTGGCGCTGATATTTATAGGACATTCGGAATAATCTTCAATCAGTTCTACGTCGGGGTTTTCAGCTAACTGAGAGTCGGTAAAGAGATGGATTGCCTCCTTTACAAGAGCATTTAAATCCACTGTTTTTTTATGACTTTTGTCAATATCGATTGCCTGTCCGAGATGCTTGAGCTTTTCACCTAACTCCTTGAAAAAGCCCATGAGCGTGATGATTCCGCGACCTTTGTCGATACTCTCATCAACGAGCCCCAGCATTATTTTCCGGCATTCATCCGGGTTTCGACCCTTCGTGATATTAACGCCGTCCGGTATCGTTTCGAAGCAGTTTTCTACCGCTTTCCCGAAACCCTCAATTTTTTTCTGGAGCATCTGAAGGCGCAGCATGAGTGACGCGTAATAGCTGCCTGACATATCGTGCCCGACGCTTTTCACGATCAGGCGACTCTCTTCGATTGCCCGTTTCCGTTCTTTCGACAAATGCTCGTTTTCAATTCGCTCCTCCTGCCAGAGAAAGCCCTTTTCGATCCGCTCTAAAAAGAGATCCGGATATTCAACAACCGCATGCTTTTGAATGAAATCCTTAGCTCCCAGCCGGAGGGAATCGACGGCATTTTCAATGGTGATTTCGCCGGTTAGCACGATCACGTAATTTCGCTGAATTAACCGGCGTTTCTCCAGTTCCGCCAGGAATTCCAGCCCGGACATAATGGGCATGCGGATATCCAGTAAAACCACCTTGAAACTCTTTACTTCAAGAAATTCCAGCCCGGATTCGGGGTTCGTGTTATAAACAACAGACCAATTATTGTCTTCCAGGACCTCCTGAATACTTACGCAAAACGGTTCGCTGTCGTCGATAAGTAAAATATCTTTATAAAACATAGTCTATCTTTCTATTGGGATTTCTAATATTAAACGTACATTCGAATTACTATCATGTAAAGTTATCGAACCACCGTAGTCATTGGCAACTAATTCCCGGACCACTTCCAAAGAAAATTGATATGGGCTGTAACTTTTTCCATTCCCAAAAAGTTCATTTATAGATTTTCTGTGGATGGCAACCCCGTCAGTGTTATCTAAGCCTGCGATGTGCGTAACGAGAGTCTGACCGCCTTTTACCCGGGTTTCTATCGAGAGCGTGGAACCATAATGGTTGAATCGGAAGATCACCAGCGAGATAAGAGTAACAAGGACTTCGATAATTTCATTTGGCTTGACTACCAGTTGAGGGATATTTGGTTCATCGTCCTTATTCCGTTGCACGATAATTTTATAAGACAGTAAATCATTTGTGATGAATAAAAGAGCTTCGTCCAACAGCTCGCGCCATGTTCGTTTTACATGGCTAAACCCGGCTTTAGTAGAAAATTCCTGCAATATGCGGACCTCGTTGGCAACATTTTTCAGGTTTTCTTTGACTTGCTCAAATCGCTTGATTGTTGCCGCAGTGGCTTCGGGCTTACCTTTTTTGATCTTCCTCAGGTAATTACCAATACTGAGTTGGGCTTCGGTCAGCGGGTTGACAACATCATTTGGAATGCGTATTGCCAGAGTGCCAAGCGCTGTCAGGCGCTGGTTTTTCATGGTTGCGACGGCAGAATATTTCATTGTATCCAGATATTGTACGTTTTCGATGGCAACGGAAATCATGTCCACCATGATCTGCAGATACTGTTCATCATCTTCTGTGAAATATTTATCCCGCTCTTCACCGGGAAGTTTGTTGTATAGTTTTATGGCGCCGATAGTTTCATTTTTGATATTGATCGGAACACCCAGGAATGTCAGGCGGTCGCCAAACTTTAAGTGGTCTTTGATAGCCTTGCGGTATTTACCTTTATATTCCGGCAGTTGCAATACATTCCGGGATCGGATTGTTCGGTTTTCATTTACGATAGCGCCTGTTAAACCTTCGCCCACATGATGCTCGGCGACATTTATGAGATCTTTTGGAATACCGTAACCGCCTTTCAGAACAAGTGTGTTTTTATCGGTTTTCTTGCGGAGATAAATCTCGCAGGTTTCCGATCCGATCGTTTTTGCAGTATTCTCAGCCACGAATTCCAGGAGATCGCCAAGTTCGAAGAAGGACAGTATCTGAGTGCCTACTTTCATAAGCAGCTTCAGGTACTCGGATTTTCTGCGTTCCCGGCGCAGGTATTCGGAATTATCTATTGCCATTGCCACATACCGGGAAATCATCGTAAATACTTCCAGATCGAATTTTGTAAAGTTTTTATCGTCGGACGCCGTTCTTATCAAACCGATGAAATGCTCCTGGTGAGACATGAGCGGAACAGCCATAAAGGATTTTGCTTTTTGGGTGTCCGATTCGGAAAATTTACCAACCCAACGAAGATTTTTATCCAGTTTTTTCAGATCTTCGTCAGATTTTTTATTGAGATCACGGATAAGCAGCGGTTTCTTTTTGTCAAATACCCAGCCGGTGAGTCCTTCATTGCGCCGGTAAAAGATTTCATCACTAATGTCGGAAGACAACCCGCTAGTTTTTTTCATAAAGACAATATCTTCTTCTTCATCATAAAGGAATATGGAGCATCCTTTCCATTTAAATATTTTCGGGATCAGTTCGACGCCTTTTTCTATGATACCATCCAGAGAATGCTCACGGAATATTGAGACGACCTGCACAATCTGATCAACAGTTAGCGCTCCAATGTTCTTCTTACTGCTCATGATGATATAATCCTGTAGATTTTCAACAATTCTTCATCCAGCGGTTTTTTCTTCTCCCAGGTATCCGGGAGAACGGTATATGTGACATGATTGTTTGACCAGCCGACCATGACGTCCGCTTTGCCATCCATCAAAGCATATACGGCATGGAAACCGAGACGGCTGGCAAGTAGCCGGTCGGTGGCGGTCGGGCTGCCGCCCCGCTGGGTATGTCCTAACACGCATACATGAAAATCGACGTTGAAGGTTTCTTTTAGTTTGGCTGCAATTTCATACGCCGAGCCCAATTTGTGTCCTTCGGCAACGACGATCAGGCTGCTGGTTTTACCGGTTTTTGACCAGTTTTTTATAAGATCACCTAAGGCGTCAATTGTAGTTTCCGTTTCAGGTACCAGAATTTCCTCGGCGCCGCCGCATATTCCCACCTCGAGGGCTATAAAACCGGCGCGTCTGCCCATTACCTCAACGAGGAAAACGCGGTCATGCGATGCTGCGGTGTCACGAATTTTATCAATAGATTCAAGAGCGGTGTGGACCGCTGTATCGTACCCGATAGTCAGATCGGTTCCGTAAATATCATTGTCAATCGTACCCGGAATACCAATCACGTTTATGCTGTGTTCCGCATATAATGCATGCGCGCCATGGAAACTGCCGTCACCGCCAATCACGATCAAATCGCTGATATCCCATTCCCCTAAAACATTAGCGGCTCGCTTCCGACCGGCGCTATGCCGGAAAGATTCGCTGCGGGAGGTTTTCAGGAATGTTCCGCCTTTTTGAATGATATTACTGACGGATCGGCGGGAAAGAGGCATTACTTCCCCTTCGATTAATCCTTCAAAGCCGCCGTTGATGCCAAAGACGGAGATGCCTTCATTTATGGCGGTTCGTACGACTGACCGGATGGCTGCATTCATGCCCGGGGCGTCGCCGCCGCTTGTAAGTACCGCAATTCGCTGTATTTTTTTCATCAATCCCTATGTTGAAATTAAAAAGCAGAATAATATACTGAAAAATGAGTTAATAATACAATGGTGCTGATAGCATGAATTATTCATAACCAGTAAGACACCAAGTGATGTTTAATATAAAAATAGTAACTACCCAGGCAAACAATTTCAGGTTTTAAAATTTCCTTTTGACAAAAGGGCTTTACTCTGTAGCCTTCCATATCACAACCCCGAAACGAAAATGTAAACATTGACCACTCAATTTATTGAGTGGATTTGATGCTTCCAGCAATACAAACCGCCTGTCCCCCTGGGGAATTTATTCGGTGAGTGCCCCGACTAAAGTCGGGTCGATAGGTAGAAGCTATTCTATCCCATCGAATAAATTCGGCGGTTAATGTTTTTCTGCAGCCGAACTAAGCGCCGTTGCGCCCGACCTGTTTACCGATAGGCGGGGAGCCCCGGAACGAGAATAAAACTTACTTGCTTTATATGGCTGAGTTACTATCTATATTTTATTAATTCTTAGAGCCTTAGTGTCTTTTCCCGAAGGGCTTCCGGAAGTGGCAAGATTTATGAATTAAACAGGGTAGAATTAATTTCATCTTGACATTAGAATATTTTTTGACAATTACTACGGTTTCACTTATATTTCGAATCATGATTTAGGCAGATTATGCGTGATCAGTTTTAGAGTATGTGAGATTTGAACGAAAAACGGCACAGGGGAATTACAGATGCGGGAGAGGTCATTGACAATATGCCGGGCTGTGAGTAAATTCACCGGTGATTTCATAGCATTTACACTTAAAAACATAATGAAGAGGAGTATTAAATGAGTACAATAATTGACGTTAATGCGCGTGAAATTTTGGATTCGCGTGGTAATCCGACGGTCGAAGTCGAAGTTTTAACGGAAAGCGGTTTTTACGGAAGTGCGGCTGTTCCTTCCGGCGCCTCGACAGGTGAACATGAAGCGGTTGAGTTGCGTGATGGCGACAAGAGTCGTTATATGGGCAAAGGTGTTTTAAAAGCGGTCCAGAATGTAAATGAAATTATTGCCCCGGAGATTATTGGCGAAGATGTTCTGGATCAGGCGTACATAGACAATATCTTACTTGAAATTGATGGAACGCCCAATAAAAATAAATTAGGCGCCAATGCAACGCTTGGAGTGTCATTGGCGGTTGTCAAAGCCGCGGCGGATGTTGTCGGGTTGCCACTCTACAAATATGTCGGTGGAACTAATGCCCGCGTATTGCCGGTTCCAATGATGAATATAATAAACGGCGGCAGCCATGCCGATAACAATGTTGATCTCCAGGAGTTCATGATTTTCCCGTTGGGCGCTACATCTTTTCGCGAAGCCCTGAGAATGGGAGTGGAGACATTTCACCATCTTAAAGCTGTTTTGAAATCAAAAGGGTTGAATACATCTGTTGGTGATGAAGGTGGTTTTGCCCCGAACCTGAGATCGAATATCGAAGCCGTCGAAATAATTCTCGAAGCCGCCGAAAAAACCGGTTATAAAGTCGGCAAGGAGCTGTTTATTGCGCTTGATCCGGCATCCTCTGAATTTTACAATAAGGAGACCAAAAAATACGACCTGAAATCGGAAAACCGTTCATTGTCCTCTGAAGAAATGGTGCATTATTATAAAGATATGGTTGCTAAATATCCTGTTGTTTCCATTGAAGACGGACTGGCGGAAGACGATTGGGACGGGTGGAAATACATGGTTAAAGAACTTGGTGACAAAATTCAGATCGTCGGCGATGATTTGACAGTTACCAATGTCGAGCGACTGACCCGCGCTATCGATGAAAAAGCGATTAATTCCATCCTGATTAAATTGAACCAGATCGGCACTCTTACCGAAACACTTAATGCGAT
>JAUVYH010000146.1 GCA_030603165.1 Fidelibacterota bacterium | reverse complement strand
ATAAAAGTATTAAGGGTTTACGGATTATTATCAATATGAAAGTTCTATTAAAAGAAAATTTATACGTGGATAGCATAATTCTAATATTTGCCGGCCTGTCCTGCGGACGCAGGCAGGTGTGTGCATACACAATATTGATGAAAAGCTAACAGATTAATCAGGTTAGAAATACTATGGAAATTTAATTAAGATTTTTACGATAAAATGTTGTAAATTTCCTAAAGTGAAATGAAAAAGAAACAATCATCAACAATTAGGGAGGGTAGTGAAATGAAAAAGTTTTTGATGGTTTTAGTAGTGCTGGGTTTGCTTGTTTTTGGAGTAAATTGCCAGAAGAAAGCCAAAGAGGCGAAGGTGGAAACGAAAGTTGAGGAACAAGTTCCAGCAGAGACGCTGGAAGCACAGGAAGCGGCTCCTGCCGATACGGTTCCAGTTCAGTAATAAAGGTATTAGGGGAATTCCGGTAAAGAACATCTGACTTATCGGTTATTTTGAAAAACTGTAAGAAAGTATGGGGCGCCATAAATATGGCGCTCCATTGTTTTAAATAGTTAAGTATTACGAGATTTTTTCAGAGGGAAAATGAAAGAAATATCTGTAAAAACTAGTTCGCGAATAGAGATGCTTGATATAACATCACAGGTAAGAAGCGCCGTTAGTAAAAGTGGTACACAAGAAAGTGTTTGCACGGTTTATTGTCCTCATACGACAGCGGCAATTACGATTAATGAAAATGCCGATCCTGATGTTACTGCCGATATTCTGATGAAATTGAATAAGATGATACCTCCGCATGAAAACTACCGGCATCTCGAAGGGAATTCGGATGCTCATATCAAATCGTCACTTATCGGTAACAGCGCTCAGATAATAGTGAGCAAAGGGCGTCTTCAATTGGGCGCCTGGCAGGGGATTTATTTCTGTGAATTTGACGGACCACGCTCAAGACATGTATGGGTATCGATAAAATAAGGGCAGGAATTTTATTCAAAATCCTGCCCTTTAGAAATCTGCTTAGAATACCGGCTACTTCTTATTCAAATATTCCAGAACGCCAAGTCCGATTGCCATCAATACGAGTGTTTGAGCGAACTCATTCCAGGCTGCGGCTGAAATGATGATTGCACCCCCGGTTAACTGCGTAATAATGCCTAACAGAAGCGCGACGACACCGGCTAAAAGCACAACAAGAACACATTTTTTCATAATCCCTCCTAATTTAGAGTTATTTTATCACCTGTTACATTTTAACAGATGTAAAGCAAATTGTCAATGGTTAATATCAAATCTTGATTCTTTTAATTCCCCTTCCGATTTCGCAATAATTAATGTGCCGCAGCTATCGCTCCACACATTCGTCGATGTTCGGATCATGTCCAGGATACGGTCAACTGCCAGGATGAGCCCGATTCCCTCAAGGGGCAGTCCAACTGCTTTTAATATTATTGTCATCATTACAAGCCCAGCCATTGGAATTCCCGCTGTGCCTATCGATGCTAATAACGCTGTGATGACGACTGTAAATTGCGCGGCAAAGTTTAACTCAATGCCATAAACCTGGGCAATGAACATCGCTGCTACACATTCGTACAGCGCGGTTCCATCCATATTTACCGTGGCGCCGAGCGGCAGCACAAAGCTGGATATTTTATTGGAAATCCCCGCATTCTCTTCAGCGCATTCCAGCGTAAGGGGAAGGGTTGCGGATGAAGAAGATGTGGTAAAGGCAGTTAATAGCGCTATACCCATGTTTTTCAGGTGCCTGACCGGATTCTCTTTGGAAAGGATAATAACGAACAATGGTAAACTGACTAAATAATGTATCAACAATCCCGCCAGCACTGTTATAAAATACATTCCAAGGGAGCGGAATACTTCTAAGCCGGTTGTTGCGGTTATTTTTGCAATCAGTCCGAAGACGCCTAATGGAGCAAACCAGATGATAAAATGAGTTATACTCATCATTACCTCAAATCCTGCATTGAAAATATCGGTCATCAATATTCGGTGACGATTATTTAATTTGGATATAAAGACCCCTAAAATGAGGCAGAAAAAAATAATCGGTAGTATTTCGCCATTTGTCATTGAGTATATTAGATTATCCGGTACTATTCTGTATAAAATATCGCCTAAGCTGCCTGCAGTAATATCAGAAGCGCTTACATCCGCAGTAAGACCGAGTTCAGCGCCAACTCCGGGCTTTATGATATTTACTAATAAAAGACCGGTTAAAATGGCAATAAGACTGGATGCTATATAATATGCCATCGTTTTTAAGCCAAGTCTGCCGAGATTTTTTGATGTTCCGATTCCAAGCACTCCGGAAGTGATCGATGTGAATATTAGCGGTATGATAATCATTTTTAACAGCCTGAGGAATAAATCTCCAATAATTGTCGCAACCGGAATAATTGTTTCTCCAAGCGTGATACCCGATAGTATCCCAAGAATAATTCCGATAAAAATCCACGCTGTCAATGACACTCTTTTTAACTGATTCAGGACAGGTCTAAACATTTTTACTCCATGTGATTATTTCCGCATTGAAAATTATGAAATGATGGCTGAATAGCAAATCATTTCTATGAATTATATTCGGATATTTTTATTGATATTATGCAAAAAAGGATTCATATTCTTAAGGTATGTGGCAACTGTATAATAAATGATCGAAAAATATTTTGAGACCTAAACGAAGCGCAAAAATCAATCTTTTTCTACTCTTTATCATTATTTGCATACTCTATTTCCTGTATTTCAAACGGGTTCAGTATAAAATGTTCATTGAGAAAAATGAAAAAGAAGAAATCGAAAGAGTCGAGCCATGAAATTATCAACCGATCAATCTGTGTTGGTTATGATCGATGTTCAATCACGGTTAATTCCGGCGATGAACGGGAAAGACCAATTATTAACAAATCTGGTAAAGGCTGTAAAGGGTTTTCAATTACTCGGGCTGCCGTTGATTGTGACTGAACAGTACCGCAAAGGGCTTGGACCGACATTGCCCGAGCTCAGCGAGATTATCAAACCTTTTAACCCTATTGAGAAAAGGACATTTTCCTGCTGTGGGGACGATTCTTTCTTAGATGAGTTAAAACGAATTAATAGGAGACAATTTATTGTCTGCGGGATTGAAGCCCATGTTTGTGTTTATCAGACCTGTCGTGATCTCCTCGATCTTGGATATGAGGTGTTTCTGCTGACTGACGCCGTTTCGAGCCGGAACGTTGATGATAAGCGTCTGACAATTCGTATATTGGAAAGTGTGGGTGTGCAACTTCGCAGCGTTGAAATGGCGTTGTTCGAATTACTAAATACATCTTTGCATGCTCAGTTTAAAAAAGTATCAACAATAATAAAATAACAGGAGGACTGAATGAACTTAGACCGGATTCAACAAGCGATCGCCGAACAGGGAATTGACGGCTGGTTGTTTTATGATTTTCATCACCGGGACGCCATGGCGTACCATATTTTAGGGTTGGATTTTACTAAATTTACAACGCGCCGCTGGTTTTATTATATACCGGCTAAAGGCGAACCCGTTAAAATTGTTTCAGCAGTCGAGACTAAGAAACTGGATTCATTGCCGGGGAAAAAAATTGTATATCGCGCATGGGGAGAACTTCATAAGGATTTGCAGGATACATTAATAAATGCAAAACAGGTGGCGATGCAATACTCTCCAAAAAATAATATTCCTTATGTGTCGGTTGTAGATGCGGGAACAATTGAATTAATCAGGTCTTTTGGCGTCGAGATTGTCTCCTCGGCAAATCTGGTGCAGACCTTTGAAGCAATTATTGATAAAACCGGATATGAGGCTCATCTTGAAGCAGGAAAAAAGGTCCAGAAGATAAAAGATGAAGCGTTTGAACTCATTGGTCAAAAAATTCATAAGAACGAATCTATAACGGAGTATGAAGCGCAACAGTTCATTGTGAAACGTTTTGAGGAAGAGGGATTAACGGACGATGGCGATCATCCCATTGTCGGCGTCAACGAACATCCGTCGGATCCCCATTTTGAACCGACCCGGGAAAACAGCTATGTTATTAAAAAAGGTGATACGCTGTTGATTGATCTGTGGGCGCGGAAAAATAATGATACCGGTATTTATTACGATATTACCTGGTGTGGCTACATTGGTGGTAATCCAACGGCAAAGTATGTGGAAATTTTTAAAATTGTCCGGGACGCCCGAAATGCTGCCCGAGATTTTATCAGGGATAAATTCCAGAAAGACGAACCTTGTTATGGATTCGAAGTGGATGATGTATGCCGCAAAGTGGTTGTCGATGGCGGCTATGGAGAGTATTTTGTTCACCGAACGGGACATTCGATTGGTCGGGAGGTTCACGGGAACGGCGTTCATATCGATAACCTGGAAACCAAAGACGAACGTGAATTGGTTCCCGGTATCTGTTTTTCCATTGAACCCGGTATCTATCTGCCCGGAGAGATGGCGGTTCGATCGGAAATAAATGTCTTTATTACTGAGGAGCGTAAAGTAGTCGTTGCCGGTGCGGAGCAGGAAGAACTTATTCTTCTTTAGATTGAGATTTAGATGGCACTTGAAGAATAGGAAGAATTTTTCATGATGATAATTGAAATACAGTATGAAACTTCGGTAAAAATATGTTCCTCGTTTCTAAGCCCAAGCACAATCTCTTGTTGCGGAGTCAATTATCAATTCTTGCTAGTTCCCCGCTCATTCCCAAGCTGGGGCTTGGGAACGAGTAGTATAGGCTACTGTCGTGGGAACAAGTATTTCGTAGTACGGGCTATTGTCGTGGGAACAAGTATTCCGTAGTACGGGCTATTGTCGTGGGAACGAGTATTAGTAAGTTGGGATATTGGAACGAATGGAAAGAAATCTGGTGCGCCAGCTCTTGTTCTCAAATCCCAGCCCCTTTCTTGTTCCCAAGCCCCAGCTTGGGAACAAAACGAGGAACGATGAACACAACAATTAACCATTTAACCAGGAAAAACAAGATTTACTATGAGAAGCAGATATAAATTTGGAGACAGCCAAAACCAGCTGTATTTTGTAACACTAACAGTCATAGCGAAAATACCGGTATTTACAAATTCAAAGTATATGAATGTTTTAATTGACAACTTTGAATTTTATCGAAAAAATGAAGGATTGAAGATATTCTATTACGTTATAATGGACAACCACGTACATATGATTATCTCGCATGAAGATCACGTTGGTATGATTTTAAAGAATTATAAGAGTTATACAGCAGGGAAGATTCTAAGTTATTTGAAAAAAGATGAAAGAAGATGGATTATTTATTTGATGGAAAAATATAAGAAACAATACAAGACTGAGTCAAAATATCAATTTTGGCAGGAGGGGAGCCATCCTCAATTAATTCAAAGTTGGGAAATGTTAAAGCAAAAAGTGGATTATATACATTTTAATCCTGTAAAGAGAGGATTAGTGTTAGAACCGGAAGATTGGCTTTATTCCAGTGCGAGGAATTTTAGTGATAGAGAAACCGTATTTGAGGTAGATGAGATTGAGTTATAGATTTGTCCGTTTGTTATCCCGTTCCCAAGCTGGGGCTTGGGAACGAGTAGTATAGGTTACTGTCGTGGGAACGAGTATCGGTAAGCCGGGACAACGGAACGAGTATTAGTAAGCTAGGATACGGGAACGAATGGAAAGAAATCTGGTGCGCAATTCCTTGTTCACAATCTAAGATATGGGAGCGAGTGGGAAGAAATCTGGTGCGCCAGCCCTTGTTCTCAAACCCCAGCCCCTCTCTTGTTCCCAAACCCCAGTGTCCCCCTCTTGTTCCCAAGCCCCTGCTTGGGAACAAAGCAAGGAACACAACAATTAACCATTTAACCAGGGAAAACAAAACTTACTATGAGAAGCGGATATAAATTTGGTGACAGCAAAAACCAGAGATTATCACCGTATGTCTTTCTTATTCTCTTCGGAATCTGCCTTGAAATAATATCATGTAGCAGAGTGTATAGATATATTCCTCCTGTGGACGCAGAGATAAACACCGGTCACTTCATCCTCTTTTTTAATGAATTTACATCTATAGAAGCGGCAGATTCGGCGCTGCTTAAACCGACCTCGATATCAATTGAAATTATACAGGAAGGTAAAAACATTATTACCGATGAAATTGATGCAAATAACTGGAGCTTGTATCCCATACCTGAGGGAGTTTATTTAGTCAATCTTGAGATCAACTTTTCAGGTCAACCGATAACGGTTAAACGAACCTGTACATCAAAAATGGAAATGGTCAATTGCCTGAATATTGATTTCTGGCAGGTTGAACCGGTAAAGTCAAAAGCGGATGTTCAAGTCAAACGGGCATTGTTTACAGGTAAAACAGCCGGATATATTCTGAATTCCAAACGGGAAGAAAAGCCATTGACATTTGAGACGCTTCTTAAAATGGAAAGTAAACCATAGATCGATGGTTAAAAAGTGAGTCGATATATTTTGGGTTGAGATAGATTGTTATATATTCTGTTTTACAGATTCAATGATTGAAATTGTATCAATCAATGATTTTGAATGGATCAGCTGATTTCGTATGTTCGCTGCATTGGAGAATCCCCGGACATACCAGCGATAGAATTTCTTCATAATCCGGTTGACATGGCTGTCATCATGATATTTTCTTTCGAGTTCGATATGGCGGAGAAGCATATTAAGCCGGTCTGATAGATCTGGAATGTAATAAGAGGTATTCCCTGATAACAGTGTGCTTGTTTGCCGGAAGATCCATGGATTTCCGAATGATCCTCTGCCGATCATTACGGCGTCACAACCTGTAAAGTCGAACATCCGGATTGCATCTTCCGCTATTTTAATATCTCCGTTGCCGATTACCGGAATTTTAAGCGCCTGTTTTATCTTCTTAATAATCTGCCAATCCGCTTGGTTTTTATACCCGTCGGATGCAGTTCGCGGATGGATGGTCAGCGCCTGTATTCCCGCTGATTCCAAAATATCTGCGGCTTTTAGGGCAACGATCGACTGATGATTCCAGCCGGACCGGATTTTGGCTGTTACCGGTGTTTTAACTGCTTTAACGACTTTTCGAGCAATTTCCGCCAGTAAGTCAAGATTTTTCAGAAGAGCGGCGCCGGCATTTTTTTTGACGACTTTTCTGACGGAACATCCGAAGTTAAGATCAATGATATCGGGCTTGAAATGTTCTTCGATATATTTCGCGGCTTCAGCCATGGAATCGGGGTTGTGCCCGAACAATTGAATCCCGACCGGTCTTTCGGATGACAAGAACTGTAAATAATCGAAGCTCTTTTTAGAGCCTCTGATAATGCCTTCTGAACTCACGAATTCGGTATAAACTACACCCGCACCTTTTTCTTTACATAACTGTCTGAATGGCGAATCGGTGTAGCCTGCCATTGGCGCCAGGAATACGGGGGTTGAAATTTGTATATCTCCAATTTTCATACAATAAATTTAATTAAGATTTATCTGAACAACCAGCGCCAAAGATATTTAAAATATTCGTAACTCAGCCATATAAAGTGAGGAAGTTTTATTCTCGCTCCGGGGCTCTTCCCGACTGATAGCTTGTCGGCAGGTCAGGCAGGCGCTGCGGAATGGCGCTTAGTTCGGCTGCAGAAAAACATTAACCATCGAATTTATTCGATGGGATAAAGTGGTTTCTATCTGTCGTCCTGACTTTAGTCGTTGTACTCACCGAATAAATTCCCCAGGGGGACAGGCGGTTTGTATTGCCGGGAGCATCAAGTCCGCTCAATAAATTCCCCGAGGGGACAAGGAGTGGTTAATGTTTATATTTTCGTTTCGGGGTTGTGATGTAGAAGGGCTACAGAGTGAAGCCCTGTTGCCAAAAGGAAATTATAAAAACTGACATGTTTGCGGCTGAGTAGCTATAAAAATATTTACTCATATTGGTTTCAAAAAGAATTGACATTCTAAAGAATAATACCCAAATTCCACGGGTTTTTTTAAGGAGTATGAAATCATGTCAAAAGTATGTGAAATATGCGGCAAGAAGCCGATTTATGGAAACAATGTAAGTCACGCCCATAATAAAACGAGACGCAGATGGGAACCGAACTTGCAGAAAATAAGGATCGTTGAAAAGGGTACGGTCCGTACCGCCAAAGTTTGTACTTCCTGTTTGAAAAAGGGGAACATTCAAAAAGCGGGCTGAAGGATTTTTCAAATAAAAAGATTGAGCCCCTGTTTTTTAGAACAGGGGCTCTTTTTATCAGATGTGGAGAGAGACTACCGTTTCATCATTTTGCGGAGTATTGCAGGAATATTTTTATCATTCATGTCGGTGGCATTTTCAATAAAACTCTTTTCATCATCTTCAAATGATATTCTCGGCGCCGGTTTAGCAATTAATTCGTCTTCAATTTCAGTATTTTCATTATTCCCATATTCTCTTGCCGCTGAAATTTCTTCGGCGAATAACTCTTCTTTTG
>JAUVYH010000157.1 GCA_030603165.1 Fidelibacterota bacterium | reverse complement strand
ATATCATCTCGACATAATATTAGGTACAGCGCTTAAATTTCGGGGTAACTTTAGTGTTAATGTGAATAATTATCTATTGTCAGCAAATACTTGTATAGAGCATTTCATATATTTAAATTCAGCAAACGAATAAGAATTATGATTTCATTTATAAATGCCAACTGTACTTTCCGAAAAAACGCCGGTGTAAAAAACCTGAACTTTACTATTGATGATGGTGAATTTGTATTCCTTACCGGTCCTTCCGGCGCTGGCAAGTCAACGATATTGCGTTTGATTTATATGGACCTGTTTCCGGAAAAAGGGAAGGTGCTGATCCGTGATTTTGACAGTACCCGCATCCGGGACAGGGAAATACCATTTTTGCGCCGGAAAGTCGGGATGATATTTCAGGACTATCAGTTGTTAAAAGATCGCAATGTTTATCAGAATGTTGCTCTGGCATTATATGCATCGCATTATAAAACCCGGGAAATTAAAAGCAGAGTCTATAACATTCTGAATCAGGTCGGGTTAGGGCACCGGGTACATCACCGTCCGACGGAATTATCGGGTGGTGAACAGCAGCGGGTTACAATTGCCAGGGCGCTGGTTAAGGAACCTATTGTTCTGTTGGCGGATGAACCGACCGGCAACCTCGATCCGCGGGTTAGTATTGAGCTGATCAATCTTCTGAATAAAATTAATAAAAAAGGAACGGCAGTTATTGTCGCAACTCATAACTACAGCCTGATTCAGCGGGTTCCGGGCGCCAGGTTGATCCAGATTAATGAAGGGGAGATTATAAGTATCACATGACCATTCTGTGGTTTTTATTTAAAGAAGGATTCAAAGGTCTCATCCGATCCAAATATTCGGGAGCCTTCTCGATAATTATCATTACCACTTCGATAATGATGGTAGGTTTCGGATATGTCATTGCCCGGGATACATTGTTTATGGTGGAAAATATCCGGGCGCAATTCGATGTAGATGTTTTTATTAAGCAAACCGCCAGCCGCAATGATATCGCCGCATTCGATGCGAAACTGAAGAAAATGAACGAGATCGATCATTTAATATATATATCTCCTGAAGAAGCAGCTAAGAAATTTAAGAAGGAATTTGGCGAAGACATATTTGATATTCTGGATTATAACCCTTTGCCGCCGTCATTTACAATTAGTTTCACGCCGATTTATCGCAACCTGATCAGCGTTGAGGCGATTGCAAATATCTTACAAAGTGATCCGGTCGTTGACGAGGTTAAGTACCGGAAGAATTTTCTGATCATTCTTGAAAAATATCAGCGCATTATTCTATTCACCGTTTTGGGAATCTTTGCCGTTTTAACGTTGATCTCGATAATATTAACCTCTAATTCAATCAAAATGACTATTTTTGCCCGGCAGGATATTATTTCCACGATGAAATTGATTGGTGCAACTAATCGCTTTATTAAAATACCGTTTGTTATCGAAGGAACACTTGAAGGGGGTTTGGGATCACTGGTGGCGGCGCTGATTATTTATGGAATATTTTATCTTCAAAATACCTATTTTCAATCCTTTTTCGACTATACTGCGGTCGTTAACTATCGCTTTTATGCTGCGTTGCTGATATTCGGCACGTTTTTAGGCTTGATTGGCAGCCGACGGGCGATCAGGAAATTTCTTCATTAACCCGGTAACATTTATATCCAAAACTTTTAGGGAAACTGTATTTCTTGATACGGATGGTAAATAAAGGTCAAATGTCAAAATGTCCGGCACTTCATACCTACAAAACAAACCCGGTTTTCCTGATTTAAAAGAACCGTGTCATATTGTGACCCAATTGAAAAATGGTACTATAATTGCACACGTTGCGGAGAATCGCCAGGGTGACACCGGCGATATGGTTCCTTCTCAAATTCAGTGGGTAAAATAGAAAAAAGGCTCTTTCTTGAATCGAGTTGATATGTCCGTGGTCTGCAATCCGTGGTCCGTAAACAATGATTCTTTGATCTCAAAAATGGTGCAATAAATTATGTATATTAAATCAGCAAAAGATTTAGATGTTTACAAGTTGGCATACGAACAGGCTATGGAAATATTTTTCTTATCTAAAAAATTCCCGAAAGAGGAAAAGCACTTTTAATAGATTGTGATAGAGAAAATGGAGAAACAACAGAAACTATGATAAATAAAGCGGACGTGTTTTGCAACAAATAACGACTTATGAATACGCTATGGTTGTTTTACTGACTACGGGCCACAGACAACGGGTTACGAAATTACCCACTCTAAACAAGAAGAAACCGGCGATATGGTATCGATTGGATCGGACAACCCAAAAAGGTGATTGAAAGATTTTAGCGTCATAACGAAAGATTACAGAAATAAACGATATTAAGAGGAGCTCAGAATAAATTGGTAAAAAATATCCCAAAAGAAGATTTGAAAAAACCGACCGTCTCAGCATCAAAAAAAGTGAAGCAGTCGAGTCATTCGAAAGAATTAAAAAAACTTAAAGAGAAGTTGGCGGAAAGCGAACAACTGTTATTTGAGTATAATGAAAAATATCTGCGAATGGCAGCTGATTTTGATAATTACCGAAAACGTATTCAGAAGGAAATGGGTGAGATTATTAAATACGCCGGTGAAAGAGTACTCAGGAATATTCTTCCGGTTTTGGATGATTTTGAGCGGGCTTTGGTGAACCATGAAGGCGATAAAGATTCGGAGCAGACCCTTCAACAGGGGCTGGAGATGATTTATAAAAAGTTCACCAAGACAATTTACGATATGGATGTTAAACCCATCGAATCTCTTAATCAACCTTTTGATCCGGACCTGCACCACGCAGTTATGGCGAAAGAGGTTGAGGGCGTTGAGTCAGAGATGGTTATAGAAGAATTTGAAAGAGGCTATTTGTTCAAAGATCATGTTTTACGACATACAAAAGTTGTGGTAAGTAAATAGTTATGGCGCGAGATTATTATGAAATTCTGGGAGTTTCCCGGAATGCATCGGATGAAGAATTAAAAAAAGCCTATCGCAAGATCGCGATGAAATATCATCCCGATAAAAACCCCGGTAATAAACAGGCAGAGGAAAAATTCAAAGAAGCCGCCGAGGCATATTCGGTTCTGACTGATTCCGGAAAACGTCGAACATATGATCAATTTGGTCATGATGGTTTGAAAAGTAGAGGATTCGGTAACGCCGGTGGTTTTGGTGGCGGCTTTGGTTTTGACCCTTTTGATATTTTCCGGGAAGTGTTTGGCGGCGGTTTTGGTGGTTTTGAGGATTTTTTTAGCGGCGGCGGCGGTAGTAGAACACGAAGTGGATCCCGGTCTGGTAGTGATTTGAAAATTAAACTGGCATTGACACTTGAAGAGATAAATACAGGCGCTACTAAAAAAGTAAAAATCAAACGAATGAATGTTTGTAATACCTGTAATGGCAGTGGAGCAAAACCCGGCACTTCACGCATAACATGTCCCGTTTGTCACGGTTCCGGTGAGGTCCGTGAAATGACACGCTCTCTCTTTGGACAGATGGTCAATGTTCGACCCTGCTCAAATTGCCAGGGAGAGGGATCGATCGCGGAACAGCGCTGCCCCGGCTGTGGCGGTGATGGAAGGGTTAGAGGTATAAAAGAAATTTCCGTTCAGGTTCCATCAGGCGTTAGCGCCGGTAACTACCTGACTATGAGAGATGAAGGCAATGCCGGAATTCGCAAGAGCTCACGCGGCAATTTAATAGTTATTTTTGATGAAAAACCTCATGATATATTCATTAGAAATGAAGATGATGTTTTTGTCAACCTGCATATTACAACCGCTGAAGCGGTTTTAGGAACAGATCTGGAAGTTCCAACATTGAACGGTCGCGTACGATTAGTGATCCCCTCCGGTACCCAGTCAGGTAAAATGCTCCGATTGAAACACAAAGGGATCCACCATTTACACCATTCCGGAAAAGGGGATCAAATTGTTCGCATTCAGGTGGATATTCCTCTCAACCCGAGTGGACAGGAAAAGAAACTATACCGGGAATTGATAGATATTGAGCAAAATCGGGATAGAAAATTTTCCCGATTTAGCAAAATAGAATAGAGTGAATTTCCTAACCTGATTTTATAAACGCAAAGGCGCAGAGGACGCAAAGGTACGCAGAGTTTACCCCATGTAATAAGAAAAGACAAAAATAATGTGAAGGTGAATTCACCCCGTGTAATAATCAATGCAAGGATAAAGGCTAATAAAAAATGGAAAAATATTATACGGGGTTTATCAAGACACTTCGCCTCAAAGATCCCTGCTGGGATAAATATTGTTGATTTTAATTAAAAATCATTTAATTTATAAGCGTTGAAATAGCGAGTACATTACATGGAATCAATTCACTTACTCTATGGTTAGCCAATAAATGACATAAACGGGGTAACATCTAATGGAATTAATAATAACAATATGTTTATTAATTGTATTGTACATAATTTTCAAAAGAATCATATATTTTAAAGACAGAAATAAAGTAAAAAAAATTGAGAATGAATTAATTGATAGTATCCATGGTTTGCTTAAAAGCAACATGTTGCCGATAGAAGAAAACGCGACTATATATCTAAAAGAAAATGAATATCAGGTATTTAATGGTAAATGTAGTTTATACGAGGAACGGACTTCAAGATATTGGAAAGGATTTTCTGTAAGAATTATTAAAGGTTTTTATTATCGAGTTGGACAATCAAGAGGTGATAAAGAAATTAGAAAATTGGATACTGGTAATTTAATTATTACAACAAAAAGGGTAATATTTTTAGGAGAAACGTGTACAAGAGAAATCAGAATAAATAAAATAATAAATGTAAAATTGAATTTTTCAACAGTTACCATTAACAGCGAGGGAAAATTACGCTCAGCAATATTTCTATCATCCACTCCAAAGTTGCTTTATTTGCTAATTGATACTATAAGACATAATGAATATGTTAAAAATCCAGATAATAATTTGGGAGCATTCTTGATAGAAAAAAATGAATTAAAGAAATTTGAAAACTCGTCTTGTAATTCTTCTGAATCTATATATGAAAAATCCAAATTGGATGTATCTGATACTAAATTGACAGATACTGATGAATTATATGATGATTCGATTACCGATAAAGCATTATTCGAAAAATATTGTAACAATCAAAAAGATAATTTTTTACCAATAATTAAATATGATCAATCACGTCTAAATATTAATGAATTCCCAATATTTTATGATTTTGGAGAATTACATACAATCCATGATGAAAATGTATATTTCAAGCCAAATACTGAAATTGATAAAAATGATCTTAATTTTATATATAATGTAGACATCGTATTAACAAATAACGGTATACACATTATTGGAAATAATAATGATTACTATAAATTGAGCCAGATTACGTATATAGAATATTTTTCTAATTCATTAATGATCATAATGAAAAAAATAAAGCCATATATCATATTTATTCATTATCCCAAAACTTTTAATTCATTGATGAATTATGTTATAAATAATCAGCCATTAAAAAGATTCCATGTTGATAGTCTTACTATTGGAAGTAATATATTGCCAGATAGTCTATTAGATAGGATTACACTTATTTTTAGAGAAGAATGGAACAGAAAATATACCTTATCAAATGAATTATACTCAAAAAAGGAATACGAAAAAGCTATTCCAGTTTTACGAAATCTTATTTGGAGTACTGCAGATAAATATGATTTTTTAAATTTATGTATTAATATGTCCTTATGTCTAATAGAAACACAGAATTTTAAAGAATCAAATAAATATATCGACTTCGTGCGATATATAGATCCAAATAACACTGATGTTAATGAAATGAGTAAACAACTAAAGAGAGTACTTAATAATGATTAAGAATGTTGATACTACATAAATAAAAAGTTCACGCTAACCGGACTGTATGGTAGTACAGGAGACAACTGATTGAAATTAACCAAGGTGACAAAATGAAGTGTTTAACAACGATTTTAATTACAATTATTTTCCCCGTTTTATCATTTTGTCAACATTCTCCCCCTACTGATAATGATAGCCTTTGGGCGTTGCTGACAAATTGGTCTGAAATAAACAAAGAACGTGATATGGGGATTATACTTAATTGCAACTTACTACCCAAATATTGTGAATTGTTTGAAAACAATTTAAATAGTTTACAAAAAAAGGTTGATGATATTTTTTCTGATTACAAAATTGAAATTAAAAGAATGACACTTGACATAAATATTTCCAACACTAATAATTTATTAGTATCATTATCTGCTTTTTATAATTTTGAGTCCGATACCTCAAGAGACCTGTATAAAATTAATTCTAAAAATGGTCTATTGTTACATTTAGATCTATATCAAAAGGTTATAATTGCCATCAATCATTATACAAAATCAGTCACCAATTATGAAGAAATAAAAGTTGTAATTACCAATAATCACTATACAAAATCAATCACCAATAATTATAAAGAGTTAAAAAAGGTTCATTGCAATTACCAGTTTAATTATTGTAAAGATTATAAAAACAAAATTACTTTTTTTGGTAGTCCTGAAAGATTTAATTTTTATCAAATTCTTTGTTGTACTGAAAAATATGGTGACCATTTTATCGCTAATAATAATATTGGTAATTATGCAAAACGTATTTCGTTATTTGATTTAGAGCATCGTATATACCTAACTGATTTATTTAAATTAGATATATTTAGTATCTCTCCTCCTTACTCATTACTCGACGGTTCACTTCAAAATAGCGCAAACATTTACGAATATTTTGGATTGAAATATTAATGCGCACCTACCTTGAATTAATAAAATGTTGATGTAATTGAAATAATTAGAAACCAAGGTGATAAGATGAAGTATTTGAAATTGCTATTTACAAATAAGAATTGATACGACGTTTCTGTCGCAATCAATCCAGGAATATGCGGATGGAGATAACGGCTTTATCTGTTCGATGATTTTGGAGTTTGAAACATTTTTAAAAGAGTTGAGAACAATAAAAAGAAATCACTATAAAATCCGGCGCAGCCACCGTTAGCAATAATAGAAAAAGATTTGTGTACAGGTAGGAGTATATATGCCATTTATGAAAAGATGCCCATCATGTAATGTTCTTATTCACTTTTGAAATGAAAGATATTGTTTATGAACGAATTCGAATTATTAAGAGAAAAAATCAAAAAGACTTCTGATTCATTCGGAGGGAAAATAAAAGAAATAAATTCATATACAAACCATCCTCACATAATTGGTAGATGGAGAGAATATATAATAAAAGATTTTATTCGTCAATATTTACCAGAACGATTCTCGGTATCTTCTGGTATTATTTGCAAAGATGAATCAAATTATAGTCCCCAGATTGATATACTAATTTATGAGTCAAAAAAATACAAACCGTTAAAGGAGTTTGATGAAATTGTAATAGTACGTCCAGAATCTGCGGTTTTTGCAATTGAAGTTAAATCTAAGTTATATGAAAAAGAATTTTATAAAGCAATTAATGATTCAAAAAAAATTAGGGAAATACGTAAAGATTGTTCTATTTGTTGTAAATATGGTTTGGTGTGTTTTGGTGGAGGAAGATTAAAGACTATTAAAAAATATATAAAAAATTACATTGGATCAAGTATTCATTGTCCTGAAGAGATCCATTGTTTTTCTGAAAATGAAAATTATAG
>JAUVYH010000145.1 GCA_030603165.1 Fidelibacterota bacterium | reverse complement strand
TCGATGTATTTTATTATTCTCATTTTATTTAAATCTCCAAGGTAAATTTTACCCGACAAGGTGCACCTTTTGTTTTTAATAAAAAAGCCTTTCCGTTTGGAAAGGCTTTTATGATATTAGTTTTAATTATATTTCGTGATTAATCGTAAAAACCTTTCCATTTGTACTTATGTTTACAAATAAAACAGTGCATTGCCATCACCATACCCATTAAAAAATTATTCATCCGGTGGATTTCACTAAAAATCTGTTTATTCTCCTCTGATTCTTTTTTTTCTCAAATACATTTTTTGTGATCTTTTAACTAACCTCACAGATTCATACCCTTATCTATCTTCCTAATAATGAAATAAAAACACAGAGAAGGATACAAATAAATCTCCTTTTTGTCAAGAAAATATTTCTCCCTGTCATAATTTAAAAGATAAAAAAAAGAAATTTTTGTCAATAAGCTGACCTTTTCCTTTTAATCTATTGAGCAGAGGCACTGGTTTCCCAATGCCTCTGTATAACTATGGACGCTATTTACTGGGGAGTCAGCTTTATCCTGTCGGGTTTGCACAGCTATACATAGTCATCCGGACGGCTATATCATATTTGTATCATCCGTGTCATTTATTCTGCAATCCCGCTCAATACCTTATCAATCACATCCACCACCCGATCGATTTCCGCTTTGCTTACATTGATAGCCGGCATCAGGCGCAAGACGTTTTTATGAGTACAATTAATCAGGACATGGCGCTCACGGCATAGATCAACAATCTCGGCGCCGGGTTTAGCCAACTCCATGCCTATCATCAAACCGATACCCCGCACCTCTTTAATGATTGAGTGCTTTTTCTTCAAGCCCTCCAGTTTTTCTCTCAGGTAATCGCCCATCTTTGTCGTATTTTCCAGCAGATTTTCATCGACGATCGCGTTTATCACCGCGACACCGGAGGAACAGGCAACAGGATTGCCGCCAAAAGTCGATCCGTGACTGCCGGGCTGCAGGATGTCACAATATTGCCGTTTTACCGCAAAAGCGCCGATTGGGAATCCGCCGCCCAGAGATTTCGCCATTGTCAAAATATCGGGTTCGACGTCAAAATGCTGATAGGCAAAAAGCTTACCGGTGCGACCGATGCCGGTCTGCACTTCATCGAGAATCAGCAAGGCGTCATTGGCGTCGCACAATTCCCGGGCTGTTTGCATGAATTCCGGCGTGATCGGAACTATACCGCCTTCACCCAAAATCGGCTCAAACATAACGGCGGCAACTTTATCAGTCATCATACTTTTCAACATATCGACATTATTGACCTCGCAGTATTCAAAGCCTCCGGGCAGCGGTTCAAAGCCCTTCTGATAATCGCTCTGACCGGTAGCCGCCACGGTGGCAATTGTACGCCCGTGAAAAGAATTCTTTAGCGTAATAATCACTTTCTTATGAGGATTGCGTTTGCGGACCAGTTTAATGGCGCCTTCGTTAGCCTCCGCTCCGCTGTTGCAGAAAAAAACCTGCCCGTCAAAGCTGTTTTCGATAATCAACTTCGCCAATTCCCCTTGCGGTTCATTATAATAAACATTGGGAACATGCAGAATATTTTCGATCTGGTTATGAATAGCCTGCACAACTTTAGGATGGCAATGTCCCAGGTTGCCGGCGCCCCACCCCGGGAAAAAATCCAGGTATTCATTGCCTTTATCGTCCCAGACTTTCATCCCGCGACCTTTCACCAGCGTAACAGGAAACCGGTTATAGGTCTTGAGCACATACTTATCAAACAATTTCCGATCCATCTTTTAAAATCTCCGTTCCTATTCCTTTTCGTGTAAATATTTCAAGCAATAATGAGTGGTCAATCCGCCCGTCCACAATATGCCCTTTATTGACGCCGAATTTTAGAGCCGCCAGGCAGGAGGTGACTTTCGGTATCATTCCGCCATTTATGACACCTTCAGCAATCAATCGTTCGGCTTCTGCACGGGTAAGTGTACTGATAATGCTGTTCTCGTCATCGGGTTTTCTAAGAATTCCCGCAATATCAGTCAGATACACCAGCTTCCGCGCTCCAATTGACGAGGCTATATCACCAGCCACGACGTCGCCATTTACATTATATGTCAGATCATTATCACCGATACCGATTGGCGCGATCACCGGGATTTTTCCCTGGTCAAGAAGGGCATTCAGCAGCGGTGCATTGATATAGCGAACACTGCCGACATAGCCGATATCCACCTTTTTCCCATCCACTTCCGGCATCATTTTATCCACCCGGATCAGGCCGTCGTTCATACCGTAGAGTCCGACAGCATCGCCGTCCATTGTATTCAGGCGATTGACGATTTGGGAATTGATCTTATGAGCCAGGATATCTTCAACAATATCCATGGTTTCACGATCGGTAACCCGCAGACCGTTAATAAACTCCGCCCTGGTTCCACGCCGCTTCATGGCTTCCGTAATAGCCGGTCCGCCGCCATGAACGATAACCGGACGCCAGCCCACATATTTCATAAAAACAATATCCATCAAAACTTTATCCATCATGGCGTCATTGGTCATGATACTGCCACCGAACTTGATGACTATTTTTTTACCCTGAAAAGCCTTGATGTAGGGCAGGGCTTCAATCAGGACATCCGCTTTCCCAATATATTTGCGCATAAATTCAATTCCTTATGTATGATATTCAGCGTTGATCTTGACATATTCATAGGACAGGTCCGATGTATAAACCATTGCGGATTCCGCCCCAGTGTAAACATTCAGAATTATGTCAAGTTTAACCGGCGTCATCAGCTTCTGCTTCTCGGTTTTTGTCAGAACCACCGGATTGCCGTTTTGATAAATATAGACATCATTGATTTGAAGGTCGGCTATACCGGGATCGAACTCCACGTCCACCATTCCGGCTGCCGACAAAATCCGGCCCCAATTGGGATCTTCACCGAAAATTGCGGTCTTGACCAGCGCTGAATTGGCAATTCCAAAAGCCATCTTTTTTGCATTTTCAAAAGTATCCGCCTGCTTTACCAAAACAGTCACAAACTTAGTCGCACCCTCACCGTCTTTGACAATGGATTTGGCCATTTCGAGCATCAGCGCCATTAAAGCCTCCCCAAACAGTTTGGCTTCGGGTGTTCCGGGCTGAATAGTCGGATTGCCCGCCAGTCCGTTAGCCATGATTAGCGCCGTATCGTTGGTGCTGGTATGACCGTCCACCGTAATCATGTTATAACTCCCGTTAACACAATCCGTGAATATTTGCTCCAGCAAGCCGTGATCGATATCGGCGTCACTCGTAACAAAGGCCAGTGTGGTAGCCATATTGGGCTGAATCATACCCGAGCCTTTTGTAATCCCGCAAATTATCACCTCTTTTCCCTGTATATCAATTTTAACGCCAAAAGATTTCTCAATGGTGTCCGTTGTCAGAATAGCCTCGGCGCAGCCCGCACCACCATCCACCGACAGCCGGTGAGCAATGGTATCGATTCCCGTTTTCATCTTTTCCATATCCAAAAATTCACCAATAACCCCCGTGCTGGACGCTAAAATCAAATTTTCAGGGACGCCGGTTTTTTGCGACAGGATCGCCACCGTCTCAGCCACATCTTGCATACCTTGGGAACCGGTGCCGGCGTTGGCATTGCCGGAATTGACAATCAAAGCCTGTAACATTTTGCCGGAATTCTTCAGCGTTGCCATTCCCGCAAGAACAGGCGCGGCTTTGACCATATTCCTGGTAAATTTCGCGGAACATCGAGCCGGCGCTGCACTCTTAATGATACACAGGTCTTTCCGTTTCCGCTTAAACCCGGTTCTCATCGCCGCGGCGGTATAGCCTTTCGGATCGGTTATTTTCGGGTTATCAATAAAATACATATTTACTCCGTAAAAGTTCTTATTTATGATTAATTTAGAAGACCGGCAGATTCATCAAAACCCAGCATAATGTTCATGTTTTGAACAGCCTGCCCCGCGGCGCCTTTGATTAAATTATCAATTGCGCTCATCAGAATCAGCCGGTTGCGGCCGATTTTCAATCCGATATCGCAAAAATTGGTAAAAGCGACGTGTTTAACCTGGGGGACCTGATCAAATCCCAGCATCCGGACAAAGGGTTCCTCCTGATAATATTCACGATAAAGATCATGGAGATCGTTCTGTGACAGAGGCTGCTTTAATTCCGTATAAATTGTATTGAAAATTCCTCTCGTCATAGGCACCAGATGGGGCACAAAAACAATGTCCACCGCAGCGCCGGCCATTTTGGACAGCTCCTGCTCTATCTCCGGCTCATGCTGATGGGAGGCGACCTTATAGGCTGTGAGATTTTCATTGCATTCCGGAAAATGAAATGCCGGTTGAGGATTTTTCCCGCCACCCGACACGCCGGTCTTGCTGTCAACTATAATCGAGTCCGGCCGGATCAACCCCGCCTCTAAAACCGGCATGAGCGCCAGTTCGATACCCGTGGGGAAACAGCCGGGGTTGGCGACCGTATTCGCATTTTGAATTTTCTTACGATTAAATTCGGGCAACCCGTAGATGAAATCGTTCAAACGGACGGCATCCCGATGATCTACACCGTAAGCCGTTTTGTATAAAGCGGCAGTATCAAGCCGATAGTCGGCGCTGAGATCGATAATCTTTTTTCCGGAATTCGCAAATTCGGGCATCATTTCCATACTGGTTTTGTGAGGCAATCCGAAAAATATTACATCGCTGTCATTACAGATCGATTGGACGTCTATTGGCGAACACTCCCGGTCACAGAGCCCCTTTAACGCCGGGTAGAGTTCGGAAAACCGGATACCAGGCTGACTGCGCACCGCCAGATGAGCGATTTCTATATTGTGATGCTTCATAAATATTTTGACCAATTCATACCCGGTATAGCCGGACGCGCCAACAACCGAAACTCTGATTTTATTCATAATAAAGCACTTTCGATGATTCATACTGCTTGCCGATTTGCCGGTATGCATCGCGAAACGGTACTCCCTGCTGAACCAGCTGATAGGCTTTTTCAGCGGCAAAGAGTTCATCGGTCATGGCAACTTCGCAATTTTCCTCAATGACTTTCAGATTTTGGAAAATCAGTCCGGTCACATGAATGGATTCAAGCGCCGTTGAAAAACCGTGTATGACCGCCTCTTTAGTTAGCTGGATATCCCGATGATAGCCGGAAATCAGGTTAACGGATGTATTTTTCATCTGGATTTCATGGGCCAAAATTTCATGATATTTTCCGCGCAGCAACTCCAGCACGTCGGGATTTTTCTTTTGCGGCATGATCGAAGACCCGGTCAAAAACTCATCGGGCAAAATGAAATAGGCTAATGACGGAAGCGTAAACAGAACCAGATCGCTGGCCAGCTTATTGATATCCAGCATCACCTGACCCAATACGGTCAGTATAAAGGACTCGAATTTACCACGGCTGTTTTGAGCGTAAATAGGATTCTCCTGGGTTTTTGCAAATCCCAGTTCTTCCGTCGTCATCTGCCGGTCCAATGGCAAAGGGATACCGTATCCGGCGCCTGTTCCGAGCGGATTCTGGTCCACCAGTTTCAGGGCGGCTTTCAACAACTCAAGATCATCGGTAAACGCATCTTTGAATGCTCCTGCCCACATCCCTACTTTCGAGGGCATCGCCTTGCGGGTATGGGTATAACCCGGCATCGGGATTTCGCAAAAGGTTTTAATAAAATCGTCAATGTGACCTATCGTTGCCTCGATCACATCCAGACAGTCTCCCAGTTTCGCTTTACAATAGAGACGCACGGCAGTCAATACCTGGTCATTGCGGCTGCGCCCGGTATGGATTTTCTTCCCGGCGTCGCCAACCGTATCAATCAGAAAATTTTCGATTGCCGTATGACAGTCTTCATCTTCAATATCTATTTTAAATTTACCCACCTTATCCAATTCGATAATTTTATTCAGACCTTGCAGAAGATCCTTAACTTCCTTATCAGTCAGGATGCCAATTTTTCCTAACATTCGAACATGTGCCTTTGATGCGATACAATCAAAATAGACTAGCTCTTTATCGAGTATGTAATCTCTCCCTACTGTAAACTTTTCGATTTCTTTATCAAGCAGTTTAGTCTTCTGCCACAGCTTCATGACTCTCCTCCTTTTTCCGCCATTTATAAGGCATTCTGTCTTTTAAAACTATATTGTGAGCTTTCAAACGGATGGCATTGATACGGATAAAGCCTTTGCAATCCACCGCATTATATCCGCCTTCTATATCCATACTCGATAAATCCTGATTATACAGGGAAATGGGAGATTGACGCCCGATAATATTGACATTGCCCTTATAAATCGATACGTACACTGTTCCATCGATCTTCTCCTGGCTTTTTTCAACTGCGCTCATCAGAAAATCCATTTCGGGCGAAAACCAGAATCCATTGTATATTAGTTCCGAGAATTTCGGAATCAGCATGTCCCGGATATGCATCACTTCCTTGTCCATGGCAATGCCTTCCAGGTCCCGGTGAGCCCCCCAGAGAATCGTAGCCCCGGGGGATTCATAGACACCACGGGATTTAATCCCCACGAAGCGGTTTTCTACCATATCAACCCGTCCGACGCCATTCTTGCTGCCAATCTCATTTAAATACCTAAAGAGTTCCAAGGGATCATCTTTAGTGACACCGTCGGTCTGGTTGGTAACCCGAATCGGAAAACCGTCTTTAAATTCGATTTCAATGATCGTTTCCGCATCAGGCGCCAGTTTTGGAGATACCGTCATACTGAAAATATCTTCATAGGGTCGGAACAGCGGGTCTTCCAGAATACCGGCTTCATGACTGATATGCATGAGATTTTCATCCTCGCTGTAAGATTTTTTGATCGACGCTTTTACCGGAATACCATATTTTTCGGCGTAGGCGATCATATCGGTGCGCCCATTAAATTCAGTTAGGAACTCGGGGTCTTTCCACGGAGAGATGACTTCGATATCAGGGTTCAGGGCATAATAGGCAAACTCGAACCGAACCTGATCGTTTCCTTTTCCGGTAGATCCGTGGGATACTAAATTGGTTCCCTCGATAGCGGCAATCTCCACATGTCGTTTGGCAATCAGGGGGCGAGCCACGGCAGTGCCCAAAAGATAGCGACCTTCATAGATCGCATTGCCCCGTAGCGCCGGGAAAATATAATCGTTAACCAGTTCCTCCTTAAGATCTTCTATATAGATCTTAGAAGCCCCGGTTTTCAGAGCCTTCTCTCTAATTTTCTCAAAATCCTCCTTCTGACCAACATCGGCCACATAGCAAATTACATCATAGCCTTTGTTGCTCAGCCACTTCAAGATTACCGAAGTATCCAATCCTCCCGAATAAGCAAGTATAACTTTCTCATTGCTCATTTTTTTTCTCCTTTTAAAACATCTTCAAAATATTTGACCATCTTTGGTGTATTACTAACTTTATTAATGGCTACAAATATAGTATCATCTCCGGCAACTGTCCCCAATACAAGACTTAAATCAGCTCTGTCTATTGCACGAGCTACTCCTTGCGCACTTCCAGGTTCAGTATGGATCACTATTAAATTTTGCGCATAAATAATTCCAGTAACAAAGTGTAAAAATTCAAACCTTATGTCAATGGAAGTTGATTCTTCAGGATTGAGTTTATACCTATACAACCCTCCTTCTATAGGCACCTTAATAATTCCAATTTCTCTCAGATCTCTTGATAAGGTAGCCTGTGTTACCTTCTCACCCATTTTCAAGAGTTCACCAATGAGTTCCTCTTGACTACCCAATTCTTTTTCTTGAATAATCGTAATAATTTTGTTTTGTCTTGATCTTTTTTCCTTCATTGCATTCTCACATTAACCTCTCTTATTTACATATACATTCACATTTATGAATAAATATACAATATATCTTGAAGATTGCCAAGTGATTAACGAAATTTATAATTTTTAGAAAAAGTATTTGTTGTTTATCACCAAGAAAATAATTATGTCTCCTGTATTAAATTTTGCCATTAAAATATGTGATGCAATCGTCCCGAAGGGATCTCTTTGGGACGAACCCATCATATGTGATAAACAATCAAAATTTTTCAAGACTGATACATAAATAACAAAAGGCGAAATATCACAATTTCGCCCTCAAATTAATTTTTCCTTTTTTAGGAAATTATTTCTAAATAATTAATCCTATCTTTTCAACAGCATCTTCCGTGTCTGAATATAATTCCCTGCTTTAATCTGGTAAATGTAAATACCACTTGAAACTCTATCACCCGTGTTATTTGTATCGTCCCAGGTAAGGCTATAAACCCCTGCTGATTTGCCGGATTTTACCAGAGTTTTCAATTTTTGTCCCAGGATGTTATATATGATTCTGTTGATTTAGCCTAATTATAAGGATAAGATATTGAAAATAATGGAAATAAGCGATCGAATAACCTTGACATTGTGGGCAACAATTGTTATTTTAACCCGTTGTTATTTATAATGATACGTTTATTTCT
>JAUVYH010000232.1 GCA_030603165.1 Fidelibacterota bacterium | reverse complement strand
CTAAAATCTAAAATCGTTAATCCTTGTTCTTAAATCAGAAGTAATAATTACAAAGAATAAGATCCAGATTTAAAAACTCTTCCTCTATGAATAAGAACACTTTTAGTATACGAGACACCAAGACACAAAGTGATGTTTAATATAAAAATAAAGATAAAAAGAGAAGGTATAAATTTTGATTTATTTCATATATTTCAATACCTATATTTTATTAATTCTTAGTGCCTTAGTGTCTTTCCCCGAAGGGATTCGGAAGTGGCAAGATTTATGAATTAAACAGGCTAAGAAATCGGTCAACGATAATCAGTCATAATTAATGAAGTCACATTGTATCCGGCAGATGACAAAATATAATTCCAGAGTATTTTTTCTCCAATTTTGCTAAATACTCAAATTCTTTGGCATTGCCATATTCAAAACTTGGAAACAACCTGCGTATCCGCAAATCCAGCTGGTACTGATCCAATAAATCTTCAATCCAGGCAAGATTCTTCGCCTTTACCCTATGGTGTAATTGCGGAGATAAAAGGCAGCCCTCTTCTGTAAGTCCTTGTGGTAATTGCCCGGTTGTAAACGGTAAATCAATTAAAGAAAGAGGGGGCAGCGCAACAATGATTTGGACACCGTTCGGAACACTTTCTTGAATATATGAAAGCAAACTAAACATTACTTCCGTTCGCCACTCCAACCATTCCGGCATCATGCTTTGAATTTGTTCCTCTGTAGCAATGATCTCACCAACCATCGAACTAAATTCCGTCACACAGAATGGGCAATAGCAGAACGGCGGAATTCTATTTTGAATATCCAGTTCTTCCTGCTCCCAATAAAACGGAAATCGAAAATGCTCGAGATAGATAAAATCTGGTAAAGTTTTATCAGTGATTAAATCAATGATATTATAAAATGTTTGCAAACCATCAGGGTTATTAGGACAAACGGGATAATAATCCGATTTAGGAACATACGTTGCGCCAAGATAATTCATGGGCGGTATAAAACTATCGTTCTGGTATAAAACCCGGTTCTGAAAACACTGAAGTTTAATGCCGGTTTTCAATCCTGCACTTTTTGCCTGAGCGACCATATTCCAAAAAGGAAGTGTTTTCCGTTCTTTTGTACTATGTCCCATTGTGTTTTTATTATCTACAGGGAAAAATAACCCATCAAATCCAAAGGATTTTATTCGTTCCAACTGTTTGGTAAACTGTCTTTTGGAATATGTCTTCTGATTGTATGAAAAGTACAATGCCATTTTATTTTAACTTTCTATCGCTGCCGATCCCTTATGATTGTTATCGCTAATTTCACAAATAAATACAAGTTGAGTATCCAAATGACAACTTCACTAAAATAATTCTTTTTGACATCAAAACAAAATAAGGGAGCTGCGCTACTCCCTTATCCTAATACTGTAAAAAAATCGAATGTCGGAGCGATAGGATTTGAACCTACGACCCCCTGAACCCCATTCAGGTGCGCTAGCCGGACTGCGCCACGCTCCGATTTCAAACAGCGCCGTAATTTATGTTTTTTTTATTGTGAAGTCTATAAAAAGGTATCAGGTTTCCCAATCATTCAACAGAATTAATATTTCTTTCAAACCCGATTTTATCTTTTGGATTACTTCTATTAATTGACTATCTGAGTATTTTTCCTGTTCGATATCACTAATGCCGCCAGTCTCGCTAAACCGTTGCAAATCCTCAGGCTTAATGGACTTTAATTTCTGCTTGGCTCCTTCAATAGTGAATTTTTTATCATAGAGCAGGTGTTTTATATATTGAATTAAAACTATATCTTTTTCACGGTAAACTCTATTTCCCGCACGGTTTTTAGACGGAGCGAGTGAAGGAAATTCCGATTCCCAATACCGTAAGACATACTGTTTCAGTCCGGTCGTTTCGCTAACTTCACCAATAGAATAATACAGCTTTTTGATAGACCTTCCCATTTTACGTCCTATTTCACGGTTCACTTAAACCATTACTTTAATAGTATAAACAGAGGAATCTGATATGTCAAGTAAAATTTTAGTTATCTTAAAGTATTCACCATGATCGTGGCATTTGAGCAAAAATTAATAATATTCTGTTTCAAAACTTCTTTGAATAAGTTAGAATCACTTAAAAGTTTACGCCGTACAGATTCAATAGTATCCGTTCTATATACGGCTAATCGTGGAACAATTCCAGGAAGAAGTTGATTTTTATAATATTTGAATGAGTAAAAGCCACAGATGCCCTTATAACCGGATCGGAGCGCCAACGTTCTGATTCGATTGCTTATACTTCCGAACGGAGGAGAATAAAAATCTATCCGTTGCGCAAATTTATCCTCAAGAATCTCTTTTGAACAGGTCAATTGGTAGAGGATTTCGTTCTCGGTCATACCATGGGTCGATTTATGGGAAACACTATGAGAACCTATCTCCCACCCCGCTTTTTGAAGAAACCTTATTTCGTCTTCATTGAGGTGTTCATAATGGATCCAGCCCAGATTGGCATCCCAGTCATTACGCTTTCCGATATAATCTGTTATGATGAACACCGTCGCGGGGATACTGTATTGACTTAAAACAGGAAAAGCGAATTCATAAACATCTTTATAACCATCATCAAAAGTAATGGCGATTGTCTTGTTATCCGGATTATTCAATTTCACAAGTTCTGACAGTGTAACGAATCGAAACCCGTTCTTTATTAAAAATTCAATCTGTTTTCTAAATTGCCCGGGATGTATGCAGGTAAGTCCTAATTCGGGCTTTGGATCAATTTTGTGGTAAACCAGAACCCTGTTCGGATTCACAGGATTATTAATAATATCGCCCTCGCTTATATTGTTGGGCTGAAATGATACCTGGCGTAGAATTTTTCGGTAAATTCTCTGATAAGTTTATATGAATGTATTAAAGTGTCATCATCAGGTAAAAAGACGATCCTGAAATGATTTGTGCCGGGTTTTTGACCAAATCCTTTCCCATAAACAACTAATACTCCGGTTTCCTCAAGAAGTCCGATAACATATTTTTCATCGTCGATTCCTTCAGGAAGCTGAATCTGAGGAAATGCATAAAAAGCGCCGCCAGGCTTGACACAGGAAATACCGGGAATCGCATTTAACATCTCAAACGTAATATCTCTGCGACGTTGAATCTTTGCCATCATTCCGGGTAGATGATCATCATTACTATTGAGAGCAGGTGCGACCATATACTGCTGAGGATGAGGTGAACATAATCTTGCACGAAGTAATTTATTGATGGCTTCACGGTAATCAACGATCATTTGGAGCGGATCGTGAAAAATCGCCCATCCTACTCTCCATCCGGGCATTATGTAATTTTTACTTAACCCGCCAAACGTAATAACGGGTACCGTCTCGGACAGAGATGCAATCGAAATATGTTTTTGTCCATCAAAAAGCAGTTTATCATAAATCTCATCGGCAAATACGACAAGATTGTATTTTTCGGCAAACTGAAGAATATTCAAAATACTTTCCCGGCTGTAATTTGCGCCGGTTGGATTATTGGGATTAATAACAACGATCGCTTTGGTTTTGTTATTAACTCTGCGCTCCAACTCATCAAAATCGATCTGCCAACCGGTTTCTTCATTCAATAAATAGGGATTCAACTCGCCATGATACACCGGAATCTGTCCGCTGTACAGCGGATATCCGGGAGATGGCGTCATGATATTGTCACCCGGATCGATTAATGCGGCAATTGCTAAGGTGATCGCTTCCGAAGCGCCACTTGAGACAAAAACATCATTGGGAGTAACATTTTTA
>JAUVYH010000176.1 GCA_030603165.1 Fidelibacterota bacterium | reverse complement strand
AAAGAATAAAGAAAATAATCTAAAGAAGTTTGATTTACAGGAACGGTTTATTGATTATGCGGTTAGAATTATTAATGTTTCTGAACAACTACCTGAAACAAAAGCAGGTAAGCATATCGCTTCTCAAATACTAAGAAGCGGGACATCACCTGCTCCAAATTACGGAGAGGCTCAAAGTGCTGAATCTAAGGCTGATTTTATTCACAAATTGAAAGTGGGTTTAAAAGAGTTGAGAGAGACTGAAGTGTGGCTGAAAATAATAATTCAGGCAAAATTAATTCAACCTTCAACAAAATTGGCCCTTTTATTACAGGAGACGGATGAGTTGATTTCAATACTTTTCAAGAGCATTGATACAGCGAAAAAGAAAACGGAGCAATAGCGACATAAATACTTGGATATTGGATATTCCTTGTTGGATATTGGGTATTCAGATTATATATATATAGTATATCGACCCACTAAAAATAGAAGGAACCAGAAAGAATAATATGACGAATAAAGTAAAAACCAGTGATATAGCATTAGTAGAGCAACTGTTTGAAACACGCGAACAGCTGTTTAATGAAATAGGAAAAGTAATTATCGGTCAGAAAGAGATTATCGACCAGTTACTGGTATCGCTCCTGTGCCAGGGACACTGTCTCCTGATCGGTGTGCCCGGATTGGCGAAAACGCTGATGATAAAAACTTTAGCCCAGGTTCTTGATCTGAATTTCAAACGAATTCAGTTTACTCCGGATCTAATGCCGTCGGATATTACCGGAACTGAAGTCATTGAAGAGAATAAAAGCACCGGGAAACGCGAATTTCGTTTTTTCAAAGGACCGATTTTTGGAAATATTATCCTTGCAGATGAAATCAACCGCACACCGCCCAAAACCCAGGCTGCCCTGTTAGAAGCGATGCAGGAACACCGTGTAACCACTGCCGGGACAACCCACGTTCTAAAAGAGCCGTTTTTTGTATTGGCGACCCAGAATCCGATTGAACAGGAAGGCACTTATCCGCTTCCGGAAGCCCAATTGGATCGCTTCATGTTTAGCCTGAAAATTGAATATCCGACTTACCAGGAAGAGATCGACATTGTTAAATCCACAACTTATGATATCAATACATCCCTGGACATGATCGTAAAGCGGGATGATATTGTCTCGTTTCAACATCTGGTGAAACGTGTGCCGGTGGCGGATAACGTTATAGAGTTTGCCGTAAAACTGGTTACATTAACCCGCCCCAATCACGATAAATCACCGGAATTTATCAATAACTGGGTTGAATGGGGAGCCGGACCACGGGCGTCGCAATATCTTATTCTTGGAGCCAAAACCTATGCGATTCTGAGTGGTCGCCCGACGCCAAATATTGACGATGTAATTAGGGTTGTGAAACCTGTATTGCGTCACAGGATTATCCCCAATTTCAATGCTGAATCGGAAGGAATCGATACCGATACCATTTCGGAAAAATTGATCGATCATTTGAAATAAACTCTTTATGATAAACGTCGAAATAGATAAACGCAAGTATCTCGATCCGCAAATCATTGCCCGTCTGGATAATATGGCATTACGGGCGCGACTGGTAGTGGAAGGCTTTATCATCGGTTTGCATAAAAGCCCTTATCATGGATTTTCAGTGGAGTTTGCCGAACACCGTCCGTACATCCCCGGTGATGAAATAAGACATATCGACTGGAAACTATTTGGGAAAACCGACCGGTTTTACATTAAACAATTTGAAGAGGAAACCAACCTCAAATCATATATTTTACTCGATAAAAGCGGATCGATGAAATATTCATCCGGAGGGATCAGTAAATTGACCTACGGGTCCTACCTCGCTGCGGCATTATCATACCTGATGTTAAAGCAGCAGGATGCCGTCAGTTTGACCCTTTTTGATGACCGGGTCCGCACCTATTTGCCGCCTGTGGCAAAAAAGAGCCATCTGAACCTGGTTCTTGGAGCGCTGGAACAGGTCCGGGCTGGAGAAGAGACCAGCATCGCTCCGCAGCTTCATGAATTGGCTGAAAAACTTAAAAAGCGCGGAATGATTATATTGATTTCCGATTTACTTGATGAACCGGATGAAGTTATTAATGCCCTGAAACATTTTCGGCATAAACGTCATGAAGTCATTCTGTTCCATATCCTCGATCGCCAGGAACTGGATTTCACATTTAACCGGCAAACTCAGTTTATCGATCTTGAAACAGGTAAACGTCTCAATACAGAGCCTTGGCATATTCAGGAAGCCTATCAGGGGTTGTTACAACAGTTTATAGCGACATATAAAACCGGTTGCCGCGCGAATAATATTGATTATGTTTTATTAACGACTGATCGCAGTCTGGATATGGCTTTAATTGAATATCTCAAGAAAAGGGCACGAATCGGGTGAAATTACTTTATAAATTCATACTATGAGAAAATCCAAGACTACTATCTAAAACTATGCTACGTTTTGTATATATTGATGTTGTGAATTAAGACAACACTATATGTTCAGTACATATTCCTTTTATCTGAAATCTTATGACCAGAAATAATCTTCCAATCATAGTCATCGTACAATCGGCTGAACTCTGGTCCAATAGGACATCTGTATTTCCTATTACCAGAATATGGATTTGGAATAGGAGGATTAGCTGTGCGAAAAACCAATTGTGCAATTCGAATCCCGGGCTTTAATGTCAAAGGAACAGTGCCTACATTTGACAATTCTAAAGTCACGACACCTTTGAATCCAGGTTCAATAGAACTTGCAGTTACAACCTGAAGCCCAAATCGGGCCCATGATGACCTACCTTCAACTTGACATTCTAAGTCATTAGGTATCGATATGTATTCAAAAGTACATCCAAGTATCAGGACTCCAGGGTGAAGCATAAAATCATCACCAAAGTTAATTATCTGACGCTCTTGAACCTTTCTTGGCTCGGTTACATTTTTACTAGAAGGTCCAAATGCACCAAACCTATGTGATCGAAAAACAATGAACTGATTTCCTAAACGTACGTCAATTGAAGACTGCCCAATTTGACTTTCAGTCAAGAGGGGAGTTACGATAAGAGTATTATCTTTTCTATTAAGAGATTTTTTAATTTTTTCTTTGGTTAAGGTACTCATTCTTCTTTCTTATTTAATTCTGGACCCCATATCCTTTGAATGTGGCTACTCTCGCATGCTTTTAGTACAAGGCGAAAAAGTACATCAATATCCTCAATCTTCCCCCATTTAATATCTTTAGAACTCCTTTCTATTTGAAATATCCACCCAGCCGATATTATATCTTGTAGAGAAGCAGGATTTTTACTCAAATTAACAGTTTCATTAGGTGGAATACCGTGACGGAGTCGTTCAACTAACTTCTCAATAAATTCAGATCGTTCATGAAGTTTGTATTGTTTTTGTGAACATGAGGGAAGAAGAGAAATGACCTGATTTATTATTATATCACTTTTTGATGATATGAAATCATATGCTTCTTTAGTTATTATGTTAGATTCAAGAATTTGAATATCACTTTTTTGATATGTTAGCTCTTTAACCTGGTGAAGCCAATTAATGAATGGTTTTATAACACTTCCATGATATGAAATATCAGAGTGATTTTCGAAATCCTCTTCACAGTAATTTAACATTTCCCTAAAGCGATAACGCCAAGGTGGGTAGTAGTGGCATTGTAGTGGAGATACATCGAGAAAATAACGTGATGCAAACTCAAAAGCCGATGCAATTGCAGAAGGACCAAAAAGATGGACCCCTATTATATCACAAACTAACTCACACAACCCACTTCTTGCAGTATCCATCGTTTTTCGTGTGAGTCTAGCAACAGAATCGTGAATGGCAACCTCTTTGAACAATGGATCAACTGGAGGAGGGTTTTTTTTAACATGATCTTGGATTCGTTTCTGTATCTCCGGTTGCACTATAGTCCACATATTCGCAAAATTAGTTTCCATCCATTTTGCAGCAAAAATATGGCCTAATTCATGACCCCAATTTACATGCAATAAGCAATTCTGACGTTCTATTCGAGGGAAAGATATGCAATAGATGGTTTCATTATCTTCGAAGGGTAATTTCTTCTTCAATTCGTCTAATGGGAACCATGACCAACATTTAAGTACAGTTTTATAGAAACCCCAAAATTCTCCAATAAGAGAATAGTTATAGGACCATGTTGGTCGAATGATAAAATTACTCTTCGGTCCTACTTGCTGTTTAAAAAAGTATTCAGCTGAATGTACAAGACTCCAAGGTGTTTGAGTTATTCGAGCCCGTTCAATGTATCGAAGATGTGCTGCTATTCTTTCGATAAAATCATCTATACTAGGCAAAAATTCAAAGGGAGCTTCCTGAATAGAAGTCTCTAGTAATTTTGAAGTCTCGATAATTAAGCGAGCAAGTTTTTGTGGTGTTTTTGTAGTAAAGTCTTCTGTAAGTAGTACTTTTTCTGCAAGTCTCCTAAGAAATAAAGCAAATTTTCTTAATTCATTACGTTGGAAGTGTTCTTGCCATTTTAATATATTAGGAAATGACTGTATTGAATTCATTACGTGAAGGTTCCCATTCATCTTTTAGAGAAATAGAAGTTCGTGGAAATCCGTTGTTATTGATCTGGATAAGTATTGATTCCGATATTTCGTGAAGAAGCAATGCACCCAGTTTTGACTCAAAGTATTTGAGTTTTTTATGACCCTTACCTGGTGCCCCAAGTGTGAGTAGATTTTGGTAAAGACATCTAAGAAAATTGAGGATTTCCTCCTCAGTTTTCATACCTGCTTCTTTAAATTTTGGGGCAATTCGAATCAATGATGAATAGAAAGTCGGACGTACCGAAGTGGCTTGAAGAGCCAGACCACCACCCACAGAAGTCTTTTGTGGAATCTTTGAAGACCAATCAACTTCATAGAGAAATTTTCCCGTCCAAGTAAGAACTTCTTTTCCTTCACTATCAACCTGCTCACCTTCTACAATTCTCTTAAGCCATATCGAAGCAAGTTGTAGATTAGAACTTGTTTCGAACAATTTTGCTGTCATTCCCAAATCTTCCATATTTATTCCCCCTTTTGAGTTTAATAATGGAATGATAGTAGAACTTATAATTTTGCATAAGAATATTGAGAAAAATTCACAGTTCATGGTAGCATTTATTTTTATAAATGTCAAGAAAAAAATGCCTTGAAAAATGGATAGCTTCTATCGGAGACTTTTTTCGATCTGGCGATATCGTTCGGCTTCGTCCTTATTACCCTGGTTGTACAGAGACTTCCAGAGAAGCATATATCCGACTGCATTTTCAGGATCCAGCTCAACAATCCGACGAGCATAATCTTCCGTACTTAGCCAATCCTGAGACTGGAATGCTGCTTCTGCTATGCGTGTCAAAACTTCAATGTCATCGGGATTTTCAATCAATACTTTATTAAATTCATATTGGGCGGATTCAAAATCACCGGTGATCAAATACACTTGAGCCAGCAAGTATAAAAGATCGACATTATCGGGATTTTCCCTGGTAAGTTTCTGGGCGAAATCCTTTGCTTCTTCCACACGTTCCAATTGAACGAGATATTGGACTCTTAATTCCTGTAATTTCATTGCTTCCGGATTTTCAGACAGAATATTATTTAAGGTTTCAATGGTCTTATCTTTTTCATTTTGAGCCCATAGAATTTGTACGTAGTAAACATAAACATCTTCATCGAAGAGTTTTTTGTCCATTAACGCCTCTGCCCATTTGATGACGTTTACGGAATCATCCAAAAGGAAATAACATTTTACAAGACCGTTATAGGAAAGTATTTCGGTTCCTTTAATATCGATAGCCAATTCAAATTTCTGAGTAGCTTCTTTCAATAGAGAATCCTTTTCCACAGGAAAAATTGCTTTAAGAGCGGCATTAAATTTATTGGCGCCCTGGGTATGAATTTCACCCCATAGACGTTTTAACTGTTCACCGGCGTCGGTTCCGGTCATGGGATTCGTGTAGCTTGGATTAATTTCTTTTACTTTCAGCAACTGATCTCTGGCTTTGATCCATTCTTTCTGAGGAATATATACTCCGGTAGCCAGAAGAAAAGGTACTTCCGGGTTCAAGGGCTCTTTTTGAAGGGCAATCAGTAATTGTTCTTCCGCCGCTTCGAGATTGTTTTGTTGAAAATACACTTTTGCGGATGTGACTTCAGGACTTTGGCATGAATTCAAGAAAAATGAAAACATCACCAAAGCTGACAGCGCCAGGATTAATGTTTTTAGTTTCATTCGATAACTCCTATAAGTTCGTTAATTAGCAGTAAAATTTATCACAGAAATAGTGACAATATCAAGAAAGATATTGCTGTAATTTACCCCGATATTTTAGCGCTGCCGTCTGTTGGGCTACGTATGGAATACCTTTGCGAAAGTTTTTTCCTGAGAATTCTCTGACAGTTGTTGAGTTCTGCACTATTTATTGGGTGAACCCCGATTTATCGGGGCAAAGATTTAACCTCGTAAAATCTGAAACCA
>JAUVYH010000019.1 GCA_030603165.1 Fidelibacterota bacterium | reverse complement strand
CTGACTTATCGCAGATTATTCTGTCTCTAATTTTTGCAAAAATTGCTGGAACCACGTTGTGGTTTAGATTTTCAATCGGAGTTATTCATGTTGAAATCAGTCGGGATGGCTGTTATTTCAAAATGCCCCGAGGGGACGCCTTTGGCGCAAATAGCCAGAGCCGATCTTGCCGAATTTCCTGATCTGAACGTATGATGCAATCCCTGTGATGAGCATGGTTACGAACACCAGCATGTGTTTCTGTTCATCAGGTGTGCCGATGATATTGGCAACGATCAAGGGGGCAATCACCGAGCCGGGTATAATGAGGATGGCATGCTGCAGACCAAGAAATAAATTCAGCAGGAAAGGTGGTTTGTCATCCCTTTTGTACAATAATTGTTTTTTTGGCATAATTATCTCGCTAAATATTATTTGTTGAAATATGCTGAAACAGTATTTTTCAAATCACATAAAAAATATCCAAAAGGGGAATTAGTGGACTGCGGTACTATATTTTTTACACTGCCCCTATTCGAAGATTTACCGCTCGAAGTGATTTTATTATCTCCAATGCTTTTAAACCATCAGTTGTTTTTAAAACGAAATATCCTCTGTCAATAAAAACGTTAGAAATTAGGCTACATATATCCTTGTCGTCATCAACAACTAAAATAGTTCCACACTTTTTCTCCACCAGTGATTCCTTTATTATTGTATATCTTCAAATGATTTTGGACTCGACATGTTAAAATATAAGAGAGACTCTTCACATTTTCAAGCCTCAACACTCATATCCTGTGGTCATTTGATCAAACTCGAAATCGGGTTTGCCTCGAAGATATTGTGCTCTGAATTGAATGGATTATATGAATAAGAAAACAAAATAACGATTTGATGCAGGCCCTGTTGTAAAAAAGATTTTTCCTCACATCTCTGACGATGAGATAAATCTCATTTTCTTATTGAGGAATTTAAAAACCTAGCAGTAATATCATTGACAAAATAGAATCTATGGTTTAATAGTCAAATTTAATCCCGCCAAGTAATGACCTACCATATCCTGCAAGTGATTTACCATCTTCATAAATCTCAAATTCCTGATCAAACAGGTTCTCAACTCTTAAAAATATCATCAGATTACCGACAAGTTTTTTATTAACACTAAAGTTGACCAATATGTAATCTTTTAATTTACCCTGACCACCAGATGTTTTATAATATCTGTTTCTGGCATCTTCAAAAGAGAGCATAGCGCCAAGGGAGAATCGCTGTGCGTAATAATAAAGTCTAAGAACGGTCATGTGCTCCGGTGAATAGGCAAGCGGATCATCATTATCATCCTGCGTGTCGGAATAGGAGTAGCTGAGCATCGCATTTAGACTTCCTACTTTGAACCTGATTTCCGTTTCTACTCCCTGAGCCGATGCTTCTTTTATATTTTCACGTCTAAAAATAGGTTTACCGTTTAAAGACTCTCCAGTATCCAGAGCCATTATCATATCTTTAAAATCATTACTGAATCCGGAAATCCGCATCACTACAATATCATTAAAGCGATGTTCAATTCCTAAATTATAGCTCATCGAGTATTCAGGTTTCAAGTTCGGGTTGCCGTTCCGATAATAAGTTCTATGATCGAATTCCTTTTCATAAAGGTCTTGTAAAGAAGGCGCTCTGAATCCTTTCCCAATAGAAGCTCGGATATCCGTATCCATTGTTAATCGATACAAGGCGCCGAACTTTGGAGTGAATTCCGTGCCTATATTCGGGTGATTATCAATGCGTAAAGCAGTAATATAAGTTAGCGGTGCGGTTAATCTAACTTCATCTTTAATAAACCCACTAACAATCGTAGTTTCTTTCTGCGGGGTCGCAATCCGGCTGAATTGTTCATTGCGAATTTCAACACCGGTTGTAATAACGTTATTGTTATTAAGTTCACCCTCATAAACAACATCAGCCATTATTGTACAGTTGTCGTCATTGCGATATTCGCCTTTAAAATGTGAGTATAAAAGACCGGTCGTGATGCTCGATTTATCGCTTAATCTCGACTCCCATTGACCAGACATATTAAACCATCTATCGTTAATTTTGGGTAAAGTAGATTTCCTCAGATATTTGTTGCCGTAGTAACGGGTATTAAATTTAAGTAGATTATTTTTTGAGACATTGTATGATAATTTGCCGAGCAAATTTATTTGATTATAGTCAAACTTGATAGCATTCGCATCAGGTACGCCATCTGTTCGCATAAGATTTCCGTTAATATAATACCCCATTTTACCGATAGTAGAACCATGATTTATGTTAATATTTTGAGTGTTGTATTCGCCATAAGAAATTTCTGCACCGTAAACAGATTTTTCAGGGAGCAGTTTGGTAATAATGTTGATGACTCCTCCAAACGCCTCGCTGCCGTAGAGCGCTGAAGCCGGACCTTTAACCACTTCTATTCTTTCAATCATACCTATGGGAACCAGATTCAGATTCGTGCCAGTATGGATATGTTCGCTCTTGGCGCGTTTGCCATCCACTAATATCATGCTGTACTGTGAGGGTAAGCCGTGTATCATGGCGGTAAATCGGCGAGCGGCGCCGTTTGGCGCGCCGCCGGAAATATTGACGCCTGGTATCCAGCGGACAGCGTCCGTTAAGGTTTGGAGACCAATGCCTTCGAGTTCCCTTGCGGAGAGCAAGTTTGTTTCAATCGGAACATTTTTCAGAGAATGAATACTGCGTGTGCCAGTCACAACGATTTCTTGCGCTTCAAGAATAGTTGGATGTAAAGATACGTTAAGAGTGACGGTTTTACCGATCTCAATTTTTACATCTTTAAATTCCAGTTCTTCATAACCGATCGAGGAAAATTTAAGAGTATAAATACCCATAGGAACTTTATTGATAACAAAATATCCGTTTGGGTCCGACGCTGCGCCTAATTTTGTGCCCTGAACAGAAACATTTACATTCCATAAAGCTTCCCCTGTAATTTTATTGGCAACAATTCCATCAATTGAGTTTTGTCCTTTTGCGATTGAAGAACCTTGATAGACCCAGAAAATGGATAGGATGAGGAGTGTAGATTTTAGAAATCGGTTATTGTCTTTAAGCATGATATTTCACCTTTCATGTGGAGTTCATTTCCAATCGATATGCGGTATGAATGATCCGATCGCAGATGACGTCTGCAACTATTTTATCGCCAATAATTTCATGCCAACTTGAAACAGGTCGTTGCGAGACAATCACTGTGGATATAATTCCATGTCTGTCTTCTAAAATTTCTAAAAGCGCGAGTCTGCTTTGAATTTCGAGATTTTGAAGACCAAAGTCATCCAAAATAAGAAACATCCTGTTTTTAGATTTTGTTCATTTGTTTGAAATAGATGCCATCCGCTTTATACAGTGTCAGAATTGGGAAGAGCTTTGAGCAATTATAGTAGGTTGTCTTAAATCCCAATACGCAAGCCTGATGTCCCAGCCTCTGCCGCGATAAAACTTTTACCGCCACCGGTTTGGACCGGTTATAATGATATTCCTTTTCTCCCTTATCCAACTACTATCAGAGAAGCGCAGAATTGTGTTTTTATCAAAGTTTCTGTTAATGGTAAAATCAATCTGTTCCAGACTCGCTATAAACGTAGGGAGTCGCTCTACAGATAAAAAAAGTGTGCAGTAACTGTGCGGTTATTTTATCTACTTCTGTCCATTCCTGTCCGTTTTGGATACAATTCCAACGCCCGAAATTGGATATAAAACATTGCCGATTGTATATATTTCCATGTTGAAAACATCAACCGATGTCACCGTTTTCTCGACGTGAAACGTAATAAAAAACCCGGCGTTTGCCGGGCGATCTATGTTGTGTGAGTGCAGTCCCGATTGCTATCGGGACGACCCACGGCTTAAAAAAAACGTAGGGCGCTCGTCGACAAAAAATATAAGTGTGCCATAAATGTGCTATTTTTTTGTCTACTCTTGTCTATTCCTGTCATATCAAAGATAAAAATCTTGATAAAAAATGACTGTAGGAACAGTAAAAGAAAACACGATTTTTTAGGTCGGGCTTTAAAATAATGCTCTTTTAAATTTATTTTGGGTTTATTTTTAGTGATGCACGGTTTTTATTGTTATTCACTAACTAAACTTGTTCTACTGCTTCTCCCATTTAAACTAAAAGTTTTTAATTTGACTTGACCACTTACTTTTACCGGGACGGAATATTCGGAGTACACATCAGGTTCGCTGCCATCGGTAGTATATTGAATTGTCAATCCGGGAAAGCGGACATTGGCTTTTAACAGACCTTTTTCGACAATGGCGCCCGGTAGCGGTATCCGGTAATTGACACCGCCGAAGAGGTAATCCAATCGGGGCATTTCACGCTGTCCCAGCATGTTGACGAAAATATTCCAATCCTTTTCCAGTGCTGCGAATCTTGCATCCCGGTTTTGAATATCAACCCATGCAGGGTTTGCCGACCAGCCCCTTTCCGCTAATCCCAGTAATTTGGGGAAAATCATGTATTCCAGCTTCTCCGGTCCCCTGATCGTCTCACTCCAGACTTGTCCCTGAATTCCCAGGAAATTCTGTCTGCCCGCGCCCGACAAGCGGACTTTGCCTCTCATCAATTCTTCGACATTCAGAAGATTTCCATGCATATCCTTATCAGCTGTTTTAAAGATATCGAGGGGCACTAATTCAAAGGGTTTCCGGGTATCGACATAGCCCGACCAGTTTAAACCGGTCTCGTCAGGATCTCTATCGTAAGCAAGATCAAAATAAAGATTTGAGGCGTTACACATTACCACAGAGTACCCAAAATTAGCTAAACGGTAGGCAAGGTCTTCACCGCCCCAGCCCCAGACGGCGTTCCACACATAAGCGCGGAATTTATTGTCAAGGAACTCGGGGTTGGGCTCCAGCTTTTCTTCATCCTCACGGATAACTTTCCTGAGCACGATCTCTTCCCATCCGGCGGTGATCAGGTTATGGCTCATTAGGATTTTGTTAAACCGTTTCAGAAAATAGGCGTGCAGGTTTTCGACGTCCTCGACTTCAGGATGATCATCGAGAAATTGTTTACAGACTGGCGATTTTTCCCAGGAACCTTCCGGCACTTCATCGCCGCCGCTGTGGATTGTGATCAGCGGCGCATCGGCTTCCCGGTACATCGAAATGATACTCTCAATGACGGCTTCAATGAAATTATAGCTTGACTCCAGACCGACGCAGATCACATTGTCGCTATAATCCTGGGCAGAGGAATATTCGGACTTATCCTCAAAATCACGAAGCAGATATTCCTGTGCTTTTTGCAGGTCGCCGAGGGCATGAAATTTTCTGTACCGGGCGTCCATAGCTTTGATAGCTGCCCGGGCGTGACCCGGCACATCAATCTCCAGGATCACTTCAATATGCCGAGCTGTTGCACACCGCAATATTTCAATGAAATCTTCTCTGGAATAATGACCGGTTCCCCAGGATTTTTCTGGATCGCTGAAAGGCCCTGAACCATAGGCGGGATAGAGTTTGTTCTCTTCGCTTGTCGTGTGTCCGCGTTTGGCTCCGACTTCGGTCAGTTCAGGAAGCCCGTCGATAGCCAAGCGCCAGCCTTCATCATCTGTCAGGTGAAAGTGAAATTTATTAAGTTTATAAAAACTCATCAAATCGAACAATTTTTTCACTGATTCCCTGGAGTGGAAATTGCGTGAAACATCCAGATGTAATCCGCGATAGGGAAAGCGTGGTGCGTCTTCAATCGTTACAAAATCAAGTTCCAGAGCGGACTGAGTCTCCCTGAATACATCAATGGGTAATAGAGCGATCAGGCTTTGGATACCATAAAAAACACCAGCCGGATCGGAGCCACGAATTTGCACGCCCTGATCGTTTATAGCTAATATGTACGCTTCGGCGGTGGTATTATTCAAAGAGACATTTGCCATCTTTAATTGAATCACATTTGGTCCCGGCTCATTGCCCTCTTGTATCCGTATCTCATTGCGATAGACAGATTTTAAAAACACCGCTAAAAAGTTCGCTTCATTTTCTAATTCCGTTTGATAGCGGATTGTAATCAATCCCGTAAATGAGAGTGTTCCGGTTTCTGGAATGACGCGATAGGGTCTGGGTAATATTTTTGGTACCTCGTCGTTGGGCAACTGGGTCAGATTCCTGTTCTCTTCGAAACGTGATTCTGGAGTAGGTGTATTCAGTCCTTTTAAAACTTCCCGAGAGATTGGCTTGGCAAGGTAATCGGTAATGAGCTGCGGCTCGCCGCTGTCCCCGAAAACAATGTAAAGTCCCACGGGTGCGTCACTTTTCCGCAAAACGATATTGGAGAGACTGTACTCAAAAGTTTTACATTGTCCCGGTTTTAAAGGCTGGAAATCCCGGGTGGGATAGAGTTTATAATATTCCCCGGTGATGTTTTCAATCCTGATTTCAGCTGGCAGGCTTTCCGGAATGACATGTTCTGAAATCTGGTTGAAATAGATTACCCATCCACTATTTCCCAGGGGACGTCTGCCATTGTTGACAAATGTGAAAGCGACCCGGGATTTATGCTGTGATTCCGGCTGGATGGATAGCAATTCCCAGGTTATGGAAATTTCACTCCCTTTGGGATGGTTCCCATCCGAATTTGTAGCGCAGTTTCTGAACAGGAGAAACGATACAAGAGCAGTGAAGAATAGGATATATTTACGCATCAATTTCACTCCTTAATATATTCAGCTAATTTTTAAGCGGTCATTTTCTCACCAGGGCTCTGACAATTTCCTTCTTTGGAGGACTTTCAACCAACTGATCCCAGGACCAGAAGATCACTCCTGCCGAAGGTTGCTTTAATGCCTCGATCAGTGATTCTTCAAATTCTTCCAAATCCAGCGATTCGTCAAGATAAGCCTTATTTACCTGGATACTGGGTACAACATTACATTTTACCTGGCGGGCAATATCAATAGTGACCGAACTGACCCATTCCGGTTTTTGCTGCACCATGTGGGCATAGGTCATTGGGGAAATAATATCAACGATTGCGCCAATTTTCGAAAAATCCTGTCCAACAACTGTTTTTATTGAATTATCAAAATCCGTTTGCCGCCATGGCACTGCGTGGACATTAATTATAATCTCCGGTTTAATTTTACGCGCTTCGGCTGCGATGTCGCGGATCATACTGGTAATCAGCTCACACTTCCATTCGGTCCATTCCGCCAAACAATTATTCTTGATCCACTCGGCAATCTTCTGGACATTTTTCAATGTGTCCGGTATCTGAATATCACGATCGTTTTGAAATTTCTGCAGGCAGTGGTCGTCAAAACAGGTATTGGGAATATCACCCGGTTTGCGATCCGGGTAAACCTTTTCCCAAAACACAAAATGGCGGATAAAATCCAGGCTCAGCCCATCGGGATTCAGGTCACGCAGTAAATTTATAATATACTCAATCCTACCCTTCCGGTACGCCTCCCGAGATGGGCAGACAAATTCCACCCATTCTTCAATCGCCGGTTTTCCCTGATTTGTCAGCGCGTATAAATCCGGATTTGAATGCAGTGCTCCCGGATTAAAAAAGATGGGAAGAATAATAAAAGTCGCGATCTTGTGTTGCCTGGCTAATTGTCTGAATTCGGGATTGGAATCCAGGGAAGCGCTTGTAAAAACAGTGTTGATTCCCAGGTTTTTCCATTCCTCAAATAATTCCGGAAGATTTCCGTTGTAGTCATAAATTTTAACTCCGATCAGGCGATCTTTTAAAAAAGCGACCTCTAATCGTTTTCCGGAACAGCTAATCAGGCTCCAAGCAACACCCAGTATGATTATCCAGGAAATATATTTTTTATATCGCAACGGTTAATTTTTCCTGATGAGTTAATATTCAGATGCACCCGGCCGCTTCATTGATTTTAATCCGGCTTTTGAAACAAGGTCGCGGTAAGTTATCAATTCCACGCCTTTATTACTGAGCGCTTTTTCAAATGCGCCCGAACAGAGAGCATCCAGCTCCGCCTGCCGATGGATGCTTACCCGGAAGGGATCTTCCGGATAGTTCAGATCGATGAGTGCATCCATTTCGGGGTTTTCCATTCCCAGATGAATCACCACTAGATTCACCCTGTCGGGTTGAAGATTCGAGACGATTTCGAGCAATCTGTTTAATTTTCTCTCCGGCGCAATTTCCCAGAGTGTCGTATAGACTTCATTAAAATAGACCGAAATGCCGAGTTTATACTCATCGGCAAGTTTTTCAACCAGAGACCTCAATTCCGGAGTCGAAACCGCCGTGCCCATGTGATAATCCAGATAATCGAACCGCAGTCCCGATCGCAGAGCTTTTTCGATTTGCGCGCGGAGTTCCTTCTCGACCTCTTTTATTTTAATAACCGCTTTGCTGAAAAGCTCCTCGGATTCATAAAAATAGCCCTCTTTATCGACCAGACCGGGAACCGTTTCCCGCCCGGAAACAGGTCCCCACTTGTAGTGCTGCCATTCGGAATTCAGCGTAAGATGCACTCCGGCTGAGATTTGCGGATTCGCTTTTAGCAAATCTACCGCTTCCTGAAACCAGGGACAGCCAACCATTATGGACGCTGAGAAGGGAATGCCGGTTTCAATCAGTTGTTTTGCCGCCAGATTCACGGTGTGGCACATCCCGATATCATCGCAGCGGATGAGTAGCTGGGTCTGCGCCTCAAGGGATGGCGACTGAACCAGCATAAAGATAACAAGGCACAAATATATTTTAAGCAGCAGATATTTTACCATTTAATCCTCACCAAAAGATTGGATCTCTATAACGGCTTCTCATTCCAAAACAATCGGTATGACTTCTTTGAGTGTAAAATCAACCCAGAAAATGCCGCAATCCTGAGTCACGTTTTGAGCCAGGACTACTCCAAGATCTCGGGGCGGATCATTCAATTTCTGCCACCATTTTCGATCGGAGCTGTAACCAATCTGAAATAATACCATATTGGGTTTGAAATAATCAGACCAATAACTGACAAATTCATCCACAGCTGCATCAAAATCATCCAGTATTTGACTGTCATCAACAAATATTAAATCAGAGCGGTAAGTCGGCGGCATCCAGTTTCGATCCCAATGTTTCAGAAACAGTCGGTAATTCGGATTATGGGACTTTACCCGTTCATTCCAGGCTTGAGCTAATTCATCGGTAGCCTTAACGCCCCAATCCGGATTATCGGCTTCCCGGTACCATTCCACATCAACACCAAATCCGATTACACATGAATGGTGTTTGTAGCGATTCAGTACAATATCGATCAGATCGATCAGATCGGCATTGGCGGGTTCCACCTGCAGAAATACCTTAATCCCGGTTGTATCAAAATGAGTCAGAAAGGGTTCATGCTTATCATAGTCGATATAAACAATATTACTGTCCTGCCTGCCATCAGCCGGAAATTCCAGACGACAACTATGTGTGCCCCCCATAACGCCTACAATCCAGATGCCACAAGGAGTTGATCCCTCGAAACGTTTTTGCATATCCATCATTGCCTGTTGCCATGCTACCGGAGTCGGAAAAGGTTTGATACCATAGGCTGAAGATCGAACGCCGGCGTAAATGACATTTTCAACTTTTGCATTTAGATCTGTACTATACTTCCTTTTACTCGTGCAGTACATACCAATAATAATAACCAGGATGATAATTATTAAAACCGTTAACCTCTGTTTCATATTCTTACCCCTTTTTAATTATTTTTCTTCAAGTTACTTTAATCATAAAATTTCTTATTTCACTCTATGCAATCCCCCAGCCGGCTTCGTTTTTTTTCATCCCCCCATGGTCCATTTGACCTTTCCTTGACTGAAATAATTCCTGCTCTTGTTCTCAAACCGTGACCGCGGACTTTGAACTGTTTTCTGAATATAACTGCACCTGCTCCGACTAAATGCGGAAATTGTTGGTCGTTTTAACAGCTGGTATCAAACAATCTGATGAAAAAAGAGAATCAACCATACAAGAGGAAGCGAACTTCCCCTTGCATGGTTATTAAAAATATCAGATTACTATTTCAGAAGAACCATTTTCCTCATTTCTGATTTTTCACCAGTATGAAGCACATAAAGATAGATGCCATTAGAAACTTTCCGACCAAAATCATCAGTGGCATCCCACCTGACACTGTAAGAACCAGTTGTCGCATTTGATTTATTCACCAACAACCTGACTCTTTGACCAAGAAGATTATAAATAGTCAGTTTGACATCACTGACGCCAGAAATCTGATAATCAATAGTTGTTACAGGATTGAACGGGTTCGGATAATTCTGTTTCAATGAAAAATTGGAAGCCACTATTACCGGCGCTTCTTCATCAATAGCCGTCATGTTTTGTTCATATTGAGCTAATTCATCAGGATAATATACCAGGCTTCCGACATGATATCCATCGGATGATGTCAGACTGGCTGTGTAAGAGAAATCTTCCGGCAACGGCCATTGCAGCATGGCCCAGTGGTAGTCCGGATAATCGACTGAATCAGGATCCCATCCCCAGAACGGAAACCCCAGATCATTCCGATGGTTAATCATCCCGCTTACCATTCCATCTGTTCCGCCGAAATTTGTGAAAACAGGATCAACGTTTACATTATTTTCGGCAACAAAATAGGGATAATTCGTGTTATCGTCGAAAAAAGATTGAGTCAACGAGTTCATCCAGCTAACTGCAACAACAGAATCAAAAGCGGTCCAATAATCCTGAACTCCTTGTGAAAAGAAATAACAGTTATTGCTCACCGTGGCTTTTCTATCGCTTTCTGCCATTACAAAGTCCAGTGTAGAACCCGGTTCGTTTGAAATAAGTGTATCAGCATTAATTACACTTAACGCCATCCCGTCTTCCGAATCCAAAACCTGCTGCAGCTTCACACTATGGGGTTCAACATTGTAAAAGATATTATTGGTAATCGTCGAATTCAGATGGCTCGTCAGGGGAGTGAAACCTTTAACAATGTTGACGACTGTGTTATGATCAAACACGAATTCTCGAACAAAATTCTGCTGCTCAATGTTAATAACAGAACCCTGCATATTAAAGAACGTACTGTTTCTAACAACCAGTAGATCTGCTGAACCGGTATTTATTTCAAAGAAAAACGGACACCACTCATCTCCATAATCATACACCGTACAATTCCGGATATGGCACTTATCGACAATGAAGACGGTATTATTGACATTCGCTTCGATTATACCCCAGCCGGTCAGTGTAAAATGGCAACCTTCTAATACTATTTTAAGTCCATCTTTTTCTAGTAAAATAGCATTTGCCCAGGAGTAAACACCTTCAACACTAGTAGTACTAAACGCAATATTTTTTACGGTCAAGTCAGCAAAAGTCGCAAGACAGTGTGCATAAGGAACACCTCCTGCAGCATCAACAGTTACCATGATTTTGGGAGGTTTCGTTTCTGCTGTAGTCCCCGGTTCATCCGCGACTAATACAATCGGATTCTTAAAGACAGGCGTTTGATTGTAAAAATAGGTCTTTCCTCGCTCCAGTCGATAAACATCATGCAGTTGTTCGCCGGCTGCATTCGTATCAGCGACCACATAGAGAGTCAGAGCATTGGTAATCAGATTACCATCACCATCGGCTGCTGGTACGTCCAGAGTGTCCGCGGCAAACGCAAAATTACTCCCGATTATGCCTAAGCATAATGCTAACGTTAAAACTAACAAATTCTTCATTTTTCTCTCCTTCATTAACTTTCCTTTTTTCATTCTCATATCCTCTTCAAATAACGTCTCTTTTTTAGTTAAATCACCTCCTTTTTAAAAGTTATATTTTATACCAAAATCAGCTGTCATTCCATAGTACTGTTCGCTCGAAATATAACCGGTGCCTCTATTTATATCTCTTTCCAGCGCTTTTGAGAGATTATTCAGATTACCGAATATCACTAAACCCTCGACGGGTAATTTTTGTTTGACGGACAAACTATAAAGGTAAAGCTCATCCGTATAGCCTCTTAATTCCGGGCGCCAGCTATTGGTCGTGAAAACATCGGATTTATACTGCAATGAAGCCCTTACTGAAAATCCTCTATAATCATAACCAAGTGTTAGGTTGAGGATATCATCGGGTTGATCCAGAAGCGGCGCCGAATACGGAGTATCGATATTACCTACGATCACTTCCCTCCTCCCAAAAGGTGAGTCAATATATTCCCACTCCGGCACTGTTCGGGGATATGCCGCATCGGAAAAAGTATGTGTATAGTTTACATTCAAAACGATGTTCTTTAAAAGACCCGGTAAAAACCAGAAATTGGATTGCCATTCTATTTCTATGCCCCACACATCAACGGTATTCGGATTATTAATATAATTATGAATCGGTTTGCTCACGAATTTAGTTGGTTTTTGTCCGGTAAAATCCTCTGATAAACCATAGTCTTCAACTGCAATAGAATCACTGAGTATTATTTTGCTTTGCCAGAAAATCAGATCATCGATCTTTTTCTGGAATGCGCCAATTGTGAAAAGACCGACCTTATCACCATAAAATGAGAAATATAGGTCATAATTTTTTGATAATGATGGTTTAAGATTTGGATTTTTATACGTGATGTCAAACATAGCAACATGCCAGGACGGTATAAACTCCATATAACTGGGTCTCGACAATGTATGCGTGTAACTGAGTCTGACATCAAACCAGTCTACCGGTTTGTACCTGGCATGAATCATTGGAAGAAAGAATTCATTAGTCCGGGTAAATGTTGTGTCGTGATAAAAATATCTCAGGCTTGATTCCGGAAATATGTTTCCATTACCTCTGATACCATTGTAACTGGTTTTGTTATGCTCGTACCTTATTCCGGGGATAAAAGTGAATTTTTCACCAATTTCGACTGTCGGCATAAAATACAAGCCATAATAATCTTCAGTACCGTAATAGTCATTCATTTTACTGTTATGAAAGTCGGGACAGAACTGCAGGGGTTCAGTCGCACCATCCCAGTTAATTCCCAGATACTCTTGCAGATAATAAATCATTTCTCTGCCAAGCTCCAGATCAGGAATCCGGTCGATTGTATAATTCCCAGCCATAAAATCACCCGGGTCATAATCCGTATCAATAAAGGGTCTGTAGGGAAATTTTCCTGAGGTAACGTATTGTGCCATTTCTGGCCATTTTGCTATAATGGCATCATTCGCTTCCTGTTTTGTATATTGAATTGGAAAAAAGATTTCATTAAAATCATATTTTTTATTTTTATACTTATATTTACCGCCGGTTTTGAATTGAATATTAATAAAATTCGACAATCTAAATCCCCATTCAAGATTCAATTCCGAACCTATATCACTCTCTCTTGTATAAGAATTAGCGTCATTCAGTTGATCAAGAATGATCCTTGAAGTATCATTTGTCATATATTGGGGAATATCAATTGGCTTTGCTGAATTTGAAGGTAGATCTGCCAGCGGACTGCCATCCAGACCACCATAACTAAGTTCCTCCGGCATATCATTTTCTGATAGAGCATAGCTGATAATCCCACTGATTTTAAAAATTCCCAAATATTGCTCCATTTTTAAGATATTGGTCATTATTGTCATACTGTTTTCAGCATAACTTAATGATTGTGTTCTTGAAGATGCACCACTTCTCAGCCCTGATGAATTTTCACTGCGACTAACAGTCGTTCGGTCGATTTTGCTGATAATGTTGATGAATTTGATTTTTGTGGTTGGAGTTCTGTAATCAGTAACAAAGGTCATTCCGTACCGATTGATGTCCCGGGAAATATCGGAAACATGTAATCCATCGACAACCGCCACGCTGTCTTGATTTTCAAAGAAATAGTCAGCCGCGATACTGTTTGAACTCCTGTTTCGTTTTTCGATATCCACATTGGCATAAACTCCAAACAGATTGTGGAAAAATCGTTTGCTGGCTTGACTGACTAGCTTATAGTCTCCATAACTGTTCCTTAGACCATTGTACCCACCCTGAACAATTGCATTGAATTCTGGACGCTCCGGCGCTTCTTTAATCTTAAAATCAACAATACCACCCAGCTGATTGGCTTCCTGGTCTGCAGTGGCAGCTTTTGTAACTTCAATACCCTCCAGCATATAAGGGGAAATCATACTTAAATCGGTACTGCGGTCCCAGTTGCTGGTCGATGCCATATCAACACCTTCGATCTGGATTTTGTTATATTTTGGCGACAATCCCCGGATTACGACCTTGTTACCTTCTCCACCGCTTCTTAAAAGAGACACCCCTGGCAGCCGGCCTACCGCTTCCGCAGCATTGGCTTCCGGGAGTTCCTGAATCCGTTCAGCGGCTACAATATTTTTAATAGTATTGGCGGAAATCTGCTGGTTTATGGCACTTGTTTGACCGGCGGCTTGTCCGATCACAACAACCGCTTTACCGAGAAGAGCCTCGTGTTTGATTTCAACCACCTGAACAGCAATTACACCGGATTGAATTTCTATATCTAAGGATTTGTCCTGATAACCAATGTAAGATACTTTTAGTTTCCATCTGCCCACCGGAACATTGTTAATAAAATACTTACCCCTTATATCCGTTGCAACACCAAGACTCATCTCCTCATTCTCTAAAAGCACATTCGCTCCGGGGAGACCTTTTCTGGTCGTACCATCCAGTATTGAACCGGTAATCCTTCCAGTTTTTGACGCAAAAACAACACCGGATAAAATAAGTAATAATACAACCACGATTTTAATCATTCTCATGATGATCCTCCTTCATTCGGAGATGTTACCGGTAACACTTCCGAACCAAATAAAAGACGATTAATTAATTGTTTTGTAAGCTCTCTGACTGTCTGCTTCATAATATATTTTCACATAAAAATTGTATTTGGTCAGTAGCGTTGTCCTCTCCATTATAGGGTAAAATCTCCCATATTTCGTTAAATGACATCGTTTCGCCCGGAGCAAGCAATTTATATTCAGAATGAACTTCCAGTTCAAGCAGCGGGTCGGTTGCCGCGCCACCAATAAAACTATACAATTCCACCTGACCGTGTTCGAGATGGATCCTGTCTTCATCCAGTAAATCAAACCGGATTAATAACATTTGTTGTCCTGTAAAACCGGCTATAAACCCTTTTGAGGGATACAAATGAACTTCCTGTACCTGTTCCTTTTTTGGTTTGGTCGGAATTGATGGACTAAATGAAAAATAACCACTATCGATCTTAAAAGGAGTTGTTTCCTTTATTTCATCTTCGCTATGAATAAATTCTTTTATACCAGCGTCTTCCACCGGTACATAAGCTTTTGCAAAGCCATCCAGTCTTGTATTCATCCAGAGATCCCAGCAAATCGTATCTTTTCTGATATTCTCAGCAGTTGCTGTAAAAATCACTCTACCATCACTCTCTAACGAAATCTCTTTAAACAGACGAATACCACTGATTGGACTTGCCGGACTACGCATTTTTATCCGGGAATGATTCTGTTCGATTATTTTGTATCTGCCATAAATTAGATAGGGATCGGGAGGCCAATCAGCCTTGCTAGCATGTCGCTGCTCGTTGAGGCTCTGGTTTGCCCACCATTCACTTTGCGGACCTATCCAAACGATATGACCATTGTACGCTTTATAATCACTGAAAGCAGAAATCTCCGGTTTATTTTTCTTCGGATTGCGCCACAACCGTTCATCGGATTTGAATACATTTTGCAGACCGGGTTTTCTTAAAAGAACCACCCTGCCGCCGACCTCACTTAAAATACCGACTTCAATCTGATCATTATGCAGAATGATCAAATTATCCTTTTCCCGGGAGCAAAATACAGCCATATAGACAATTAAAAAGCCAGCCATTATAAAGAGGGTTACAGTAAGTTTTCTCCCTTTATTTATCCGATCTGCTGATTTCTTTAAAACATTAATCATTTCGTCATATTCCCACTTGCAGAATCACAAATCTCCGATATGGATTTAAAAAATCTCATGTTCATTTTTGATTTAATATTTTATCGGCTCCCAGAACCAGAAACATAAAATTCGTGGCACCGCCGCCAATGACATATTCCGCTTGCTGCCATAAGAATGGCCACTCCAGCAATTCGGGCAAATCCGGCCTGACAAGGTTGGTTCCAGAACAGACGCCCCCCGGGATAAATGACCATTCAGCTCTATTAGTACCATAAGCAACCGTCATGGATTTTGTGCCCACTCCTGAAACAAAGGATGCGGTGTTTTCACCGGGATGACAACCGAGAATAAAATTCAAAGCATTCAGCATAGGCTCGATGGTAAAAATATCCGGCCAGCCTGTATATAAGAAATAATGCTTGAATCCGAATCGCTGAATTCCCCAGCCGGCGCCCCAGATGTCGGGGTGATAAGGAATACCAAAGGGATTTTCACCGGATAATTCGTCAACTCTGGCTTTTACTTTCAACATGCCATCATGAATCTGATGCTTAAAATCATTATTTTCCAGCCGCGATAAAATCCTTCCCAGAGTCCAGCCAACATCCTGAATATTGTCCGTTATCTCGGGTAGCATATTGGTCAACGCATCTTTGTAGAGCTTCTTATCAGTGGTTAAAATCAATTCTACCAATGCTTGAATTTTATTGTTCCCGGCTCTTTTCCCCCCGGCATCCCTGTATCGCATCCATAAATCTTCTGCTGCCGCGAGACATTCCTGAGCCATCGGATTGTTATAACCCCGCAGTACCCGGGAAGCGGCGGCTAATCCGGCGATTCCGTAAATCTGCCGGGAGGAATCGTCTTCGAGGAAAACGAGTCTGTCATCAAGATCTTCTACATATTCCTTTTCCACAATCTCATTCATCTGGGGTGAAAAATATTTTGAATACTTATTTGTAATACGGTTATACCAGAACCCCTCATAACGACCTTTCACTTTTCCCGTGAAGACCCTGTTGTCCGTCATGCTTCCGGCATCACCCATTAACGCATATTGGCGTAAGGTGGGACATAAAATTCCCCGGTAAAATTTTCCGAATTGACGATAGCCTCCTAAGACCGTTAAAAGTCCGTGTTCGATCTGTTGCAGCACATCCGGTTTACCATCCGGGTGATGGATTTCAACAATGCCGTCTTCCTGATCAATCAGCGTCTGATCATGGTTCAGATTAAATTCCTCGTAGGCATAAGCCAGTGTTAATATTGTACCGATCTGCGATTCAATTCTCAGATCATAGTCGCCGGCATCATGCCAGCCACCCTGATTTAATCCGGGAACATGCGTAAGCGGTGTAAAACCTTCTGGAACCTTGCCGTGGATATAAGTATCGAAATGATTAATATTTTCCGGCGCCATGAGGGCATCATCGAGATGACATTGATCATGCCAGACCCGGTATTTCTCAAAAATCTTCATGTGGCACATCTGAACCGGAAGAAAATATTCAAGCGTTGGCTGCCAGACACCCTTCTGATAAACATTGGGCCCTATTTGAAACTGCTCCGATAATTTATCCCCATATTCCACAACATATATTCCGGGTTCTGAAACATCGGTAAAATCAGCACTTAAATACCGGTATCGTAAAAAATCCTGACATTTTTCCGGTCGGATCGATAATACATTCTCAAAGTCACCTTCCGGCATGACTCTCTTAATTTTCACCCTTTTCCTGGATTTATCCCTGCGGTCCAATTCGATGATCGCCTTTTTTGTCTGATTGGAATGGTAACCCAGCTGGGAAGTATGAATAACCGGTCCGTATTTCCAGTCGGAGACAGTATTGGGCCTGATGACCCATTCAATAGCATTGTTAGTGGCCCCCTCGGGAATCAGTGAGCGGACTACAAACCAGCCGTTATTATGTTTGACACGTCCATCGAGCAATTCGAGATTTCCACGCATGTTTTCGATGGTCATTTTAAGAAATTTATCTTCGGGAGCAATAATCAGCCGCCGACCTTCTGCCATGGGAATGGCTTCATATTCTCCATCCCGATCCTTCTGGACCGGACTATTGGCATACCGTGGAAAAATGCCAAACTGTTCATCCAAATAAAAACTTTTACCAAATAAATTGCCGGGGAAGAGCTCCAAATAAAAACCAACCTGCCCAATCCATTTTGCCGGTAATGGTTTTTCCAAATCCACAATTATTCTAAATTGATCTCCCTCGGCGATGACACTGATACTGTAAGTAAATTCTAGATGGGGATAGATGATTGGTTGATCGGGGGTTTTTATCCGAGTTGAATCGGGATACTTTAATGTAACAACAATTGTCTCATCCGCTTTCTTGATCTCCTTATTCAACAGCTGGGGGTACGGTTCCCACTGTCCGGGTGTTGGTTGGAGAGACAGATTCCCGTTGGTAGCCACTCTTTTCCCGTGCTGTATAATCTCAATACCACCCTGATGACCCTCGGGATAAATATCATTTAAGACCATGACATTTAGTCCGGGCTTTTCAAAATAGCCTTGATCATTAATGGCTAATTTTTCACGGTTGTGATCTGCACAACCAGTAAAAAACAACAAGATTCCCAGACTGATAAATGATTTTTGTGTGATACTTAATTTTTTCATCTTGTCCGACAGAACATATGGTTTTAACAGGACTGGCGTTTGATCAGTTCAACGTTCAAGAATTTATGGACCGGCGTTTTTTGTTTGCCGTCGATAAGGTTTAAAAGAAGTTCGATAGCTTTCACGCCCAATTCATGTAACGGTTGTTGAATTGTAGTCAAAGCAGGCTGGACATATGCCGAGAGTTCAATATTATCAAAGCCAATGACGGCAATATCTTTCGGGATCGTAAGTCCGGCCTCTTTGATTCGCTGTATGGCTGCGATGGCCATGTAGTCATCGGCACAGAAGATGGCAGTGGGTCGTTCATCCAACACTAATAATTTTCCGACCTCCTGATAAGCTTTATCTTTATTGAAGTCACCGCAGACAATACAGTTTTTTCGGCACTCCAGTCTCAACTCAATCATTGCTTCCTCAAATCCCTTCAGGCGATCTTTGCCGTTGGTTTCATTCAAACTGCCTGCAACAAAAGCAATATTCCGATGTCCCCGCTCATACAAATACTGAACAGCAATTTTGGCGCCCTGTATATTTCGGGTATCAATAAAATTATATTCCTCACCAATTCTTTTATGGTTAATCAACACAAAAGGAAATCCCGATTTTGCCAAAACGGGTAATTTGGGGTCGTCCACTTTTGTTTTAAGCAACAGCAAACCGTCAATCATATTACTCCGGGCTGTATCAACATACAGCGTATCTTGTTCCCGCTGCAAATCCATCGGAAATAACATAATCCGGTAGTCGTTATCTTTTATTATGGACATAACGCCACTAAGCACCTGGGCGATATACTCGTCCATGAAGATGGACTCGGTTTTAGGAACAATGACGCCAATGATCATCGAACGCTTACTTGACAGACTTCTGGCGATTAAATTGGGTTGATACCCCATTTCATCAATAATTTCCCGAACACGTTTTGCAGTTTCGATGGCCACCGGACCTTTTCCACTTAAAACTCGTGAAACGGTCATTTTTGATACGTTTGTCCGACGTGCAATATCTGCAATTGTTACTTTCTTATGCACACTTGATCTCCATAAGTTTCTCTAACATTGATTTTCGCAGACGTTGAAACTTCCATAGTTAATTTTGCGCATCATAATAGAGCGCTCCGGCGCCAAGAATCGTAATTTGCGGTGAATCGGTAATTTCAATGATTAATTGTTCCCTTACCGGTTTGTAAGGGAAAGTATTCAGAACCCGCCACATTTTATTTTTAAAATAGAGATATGACCGGCTAATAGAACCGCCAATAACGATTATCTCCGGATCTGTCGCAAACAGTATTGTTGAAATAGCATGCCCTATATGATAACCGAATTGTCTAAATATTTCTAAGGCGATAGAATCTCCCTTGCCCGCACGGATATACAGATCCTGACCATCTTCATGATGAACTTCTTTGAAAAAACTTCCACTGCAATAATATTCGTAGTTGCGACCGTTGTAAGATATCATGCCAAATTCACCTGCACCACAATTTTTCCCGGTATATAGATGATTATGAATGATAATCCCGGCGCCTAATCCGGTTCCAAGGGTTATACCAACGACATTCTGATAACCGCGAGCCTTACCAAAGTATTTTTCACCGAGTGCAAAACAGTTCGCATCGTTGTTAACATAAACCGGGCAATCGAAACGATCTTCAAGCCTGTCTTTTAAAAACACCTCCTTCCAAGACGGTATATTAACAATATCATAGACAATGCCACGTTCCACATTAACAACACCCGGTACACCGACGCCGATACTGTCAACGTCCTTTGAGTAAACTTGTTCAATCGCTTCAATGACCTCTGCCAGAACGATTTCTTCCTCTTCATCGGCAGAAATAGGTCTGTAAAATTCTCGCTCAATCTTATTCTGTTTAATCCGTCCAACCTGAATTTTGGTTCCGCCTAGATCAACTCCTATAATCGTTTTATCCAACATACTTTTCATAGGCCAAATACTATCCATCTTTCTTTAAGTTAATGGTTTTGTTACTAATAATGGGTTTTGCCCAAAAGCCGATACTCATGATATAGCCCAGTGTAACATATAAAAACATCATTCCGATTTTCAGACCAAATAAATCTCCCAGACCGCCAATGATCAGCGGTACGAAGGCTCCGCCAACAATCCCGGTACAGAGAATCCCGGAAAAAGAGCCATGATGTTTTTCAACTGAATTTAAGGCCAGCGAAAAGATAATGGACCACATCACTGAAAGGAAAAACCCGGCTGCCGGCAGTCCATACAACGCCATCTTGGCTGTCCCAAAGAGAGCCAGCGTCAAGCTTAGAATCGATGCTGAAGTAAACCATATCAATATCTTCCGGCTGTCAAAAAACTTTAACAAAATTAAACCAAGTACACAACCGGCTGTCAACAATCCCCAAAATGAAGAGACTGCGTCTGCACCTACCAGTAACGGATCATAGCCATGATAAACTACCAGATACTTAGACATCCAGTTCGCAAATCCCTGTTCTGTACCCACATATGCAAAAATACCGATAAAATATAACACAACCTGTTTTTCTTGAAAAAGACTTTTGGTTAATTGCAGTGTCCCAACTCGTTCATCTTCTTTCAATTCGATCTTGGGAAGTCGTACAATAATTAATATTATAACCATAGCCAAAGTCACTGCAACAAATACCCAGTACAGCGATACCCATGGCAAATGCTGTGGTACTACGGACGCCAGAAAACGGATTATAATATTACCATCGCCGGTGAAATTTCTCAGGTTCTGCACCAGATATTTATAAACCTGAGGACTTAAAAACGATGCCAGTCCGAAAACCAGCTGCGCCATCACCGAATTAAATGCAAAATGCTCTTCACCCCCGGCTGCCCGTAACAGCGGATTAATCGCAACCTGCAGCATCGCCATCCCCACTCCGATGAGGAAAAGCGAGATCATCGCAACGGAAAATCTGGGAACAGAAGCAAAGAGAAACGAGCCAATAAGCGCCAGAATAAATGCCGCTGTCATAATGGTTTTTGCACTGTATTTGTCAACTAAAATGCCGGAAGGAATCGACATAACTCCATAAGCCGCAAAAAAGGAGAATGGCAGGAATGCAGCCAGCGCCAGGTGAGATAGTTTAAACCCTTCAATAATATCCGGAATCAACGGTCCGAGGATATTCGTTAAAAAAGATATCACAAAGAAAATCAGGAAAATTAACAATACAATCAGGTAATTTCTTTTCATCGGAATTCTACTCCTTGTTTATCTTACAATCCGAAACGTTCCAGCCGGTAACTACCAATTTGGCTCGATCATCCTTCAGATCTTTTGCACTAAAGTGTGCTTGCAGATGTCGGCTTTCACCAGGCAGTAAACTAATATAATTATCTTCCCAGAAAACCGGTAAAACGACTTCGCTATTCTTTTCGCTAACTACCTGCAATTCTATAAAAAATGCGATTGTATCGGCAGTATTTCTAAGCGTCACTTCCATCGATTGTTCGTCGTCATTTTGCCGGATAAGATAATTCACCGCCAGCGTGACCTCGGGCATTTGGGTCAGTTCACTAAAATCGGCATACTGCTTTGTCGGTGTATAAAACCATTCAGTTTTTTCAAAATCAGGTACGTCTTTTTGAGTTGACAACCAATAAAAATTTTGGTCGATTTCCTTGCCACTTTTTGAATCCACTAAGCGAAGATCAATAAAATAGACCGACGTGATATCAAGATTATCCGGAATATCCATAATTTTTTGTGAACTGTTCGGGGGCAGGTTAAATTTTATCCGGTCTTCAAAAATTGTCTCCGACTGTATATTAAATACCCGGATTTGCGCCTCCATTGCCGGATAAGTCTGAAGCGTCTCATTTATTGCCCAGATATCATCGAACGCATAGCGATAGAGCAGATGTAGCGGTTGGCAAGCTTTTTTGGCGCCATAAAAAGCTCCATTTGGCATCAAATAGCTGTCGTACAATTGCCAGTACATCTCCGGCCAGGCCGAATTCAACATCCACTGAATTATGCCAGTTGAATTTGGTTTGTGCGCCACAAATGCTTCAAACATCGGACGCATCAACTCATAATTCATCAGTTGCGCTTTCTTCAAATACTCTTCCAATCCACTTGCCGGACCATAGCGCCTGCTAAGCCCTGTGTTGTATTTTTCTAATGTATTAAACTCATTACGTCCGCAATGATAGTCCCAAAGCTCATTAATCGGCCATAATTTATTTTCCGGGATCATTTTCTTGATACTTGCTAAAGGCGGAACTTGGGCTCCAGGACCGGTTTCGCTATTAAATCCAAAAGCTCCGCCGTTGCTTGTGTCGGCATACCAGTAAACGGGTGCGGTAAACGCATAAGGACCGCGCATCTTAATCCGGGTTGGTCCGGTTAATTCACTCTCTGCATCGCCGGCAGCCATTACGCAAGGTCGGGTCGGATCATACTGTTCTAATATCTCCAGGTACCGCTTTTCCAGGGCAGGTCGCGGGAGCATGTCACTGGCCGCCATCCACACAAAAATACTCGGGTGATTTCGCAACCAAATAACCTGATCGCGCCAGTAGTCCGAGACAAGTTTTATGTCATCCGCTGATTTTACACCGCCAAACTGATCACATTCTTTTCCAAGATATTCGTCCCATTCCCACTGGCAGCTCCAGCCCGCCATTAATAAAATTCCATAACGGTCACACAGATCATAAAGTGTTTCGTCCTTTCCCCAAAATCCCTCCAGCCGGATTGTATTAAGGTTCATGTGTTTGACATATTTAATTTGATTTTCGATATTCTCAGCCGTATTCGCCAGAAGGAGATCGTCCACCCAGCCACCGCCCTTGATCAGGATTGGCTCACCATTTATCTTAAAACCGCGATACCCGTTATCGTTTATATAATCCTCGGCTTTTCGAATTCCAAATTTGAAATCCGCCTGATCAGAAAGATGCTCATCTATTATACATTCCAGATGGATATCGTATAAATTCGGTTCGCCATAATTATGCGGCCACCAGAGTTTTGGGTTTTGAATCCTGAGTTGCGGGAATTCATCTGAATTTAAAATAATATTCTGGATTTCGGCGGACTTGAGTAAAACCTGTTTTTCAAATATAATATCACCGATCTGTCCTTTAATCTTTCCTTTGACCGGTACGGATTTTTGATTCCGTAAAAGGAAAGAAACGCTTAAGTCTGCAATCAGTGGATCTTCAAAATTAATATCACTTATCACATAAGGATTTTGAATTTGCAGAGCGTTGGTAAAATGGATGGATACCGGACGGAATATTCCCATATTAGCATCCGGCGGTCGCGGATTCCAATCGACAAATCCGATTGTGAACTCCCCGGGTTTGGGTGGAATTACTTCCACAGCAAGACAGTTTATACCGGATTTCAAATATTCTGTAATCTTCAAATCGAAGCGCCTAAACGCACCCGCAATCGAATCTGATGAGGCTAGCAGCTGTCCATTAAGCCAGATGTTAGCCGAATAATTGATCCCCTCCATTTTCAAATCGGCAAACTGGTCTAATTGTATCTCCTCGATGTTGAAAGTTTTACGAAACCACCAGGACTTTTGAAATTGCTCTGTAGGTATCTGTTCAAGATTATTAGAGTAGTAAATGTTTTCATACTGACCAGCTTCTACCAAGGCATTCAAAACCGTCGTCGGTACCTGGGCATCATACCATGTTTCTGGTTTAAAAGTCGGATTGCTGATTTCCGCTCCGTTTTGTGCAGCCTGTTCTGTGGACTGGATTTGCCATCCATCCTCGAGTTTAATTGTTTGTGGACGATTCACTGTTGAGCATTGTACGAGCGAGCCGCTCCAAAGAACTGCAACAAACAGGGAAACCAGTGCCAGATTTGTTCCTGATGTCACCCAATTCATACTGCCTCCAAGGAGATGTTACCGTTAACCGTTACCGGTAACATAAACAACATGTCAATAAATTACAAGCTGAATTTACATTAAAGTAAAAGTATTCAGGAAATATTGAATAATTTCCTCAAAAATAGGGGTGAGCCGATTGCCAATAAGGGGTAACTTATTTCGTTTTTAGATAATCAAGATATCCTTAGGCAAGTCAATCATTTATTCAAACCCCAATAGGCGGCTTCCATGAGTAAAAAAAATGCCTGCCCCTCTGTCGAACGTCCAGGGGTTTCGAAATAGGGCGCGCCACATACTCCGGTCACATAACCGTTGTCATCAATTTTAGTATGCGCTGCGGTCCGCATTTTTTCTGCTCTTTTAAGATAGGACTCCGGGAGCCAGTCACCCTTCTATTGATGAATTCTATAAGAAATTTAATCAGATGATGAAAAAACATCAATGGATACCGACCCTGCACTGGCACTGTTTGAGCCTTTCAGACGAATGTAATAGATCTGATTGGCCTCCAGTCCGGTCAGTAATGGCGAAACGGCATCAAACTGAACAGTATCGGTGAAACTGAGACCATCGGAGCTTAGAAATGCGATGATTTCTCCAATCTCGTCATCGGAACTGAACAATAATTTCAGTGAATTGGGAGTTTCGCCATTAATGATAGCAAAGGACCTGATCTGACCGGGCGTAACAGGCGTATAGGTTGTGAATTGCCAGACGGCTGACCACTCGGTGATATTCGATGATCGGACTCTCTTATAGTATAATGCCTGACTTTCCAGACTATCTGTCAACTGATAGATATTTTCATATAAACCATAAACATGGACTATCGGTAAGATGGTTTCAAGCGGTTTGTATTTTTACCCATTCCATGCAAGATATGGAAATAAGTCGTATATGAAGACCAAGAAGATGATGATTTTAAAGTAAACCGAAATTTACTTGTAAATAAATGTTACACCCTATTTACACCCAAATTGCATTAAAACCTGGTAAAATTTGGAATTGGGAGGCATAGACATTTTTGTTTAAATACCAGGAATATTGTTTTTAATAAGATTGTGTATCCCCGTCGATAAATAAGTAAAAAGCCCATCTTTTATCGACGGGCAGGGAGGGATCTATGTGTATTGAAAATGTGTGAGTGCAGCAGGGATCGAACCTGCGACCCACGGCTTAAAAGGCCGTTGCTCTACCAACTGAGCTATGCACCCTTCAAATAGCCGCAAAATTTAATAGATATTATTTCCTCAATCAATAAAAATTTTCAGGAACAGTTCCAATTACTCTTTTCCCATTACGATTCGCCTGGTTTCCATAGCAATAACCAATTCTTCATTGGTCGGAATTACCATGACTTTAACCGGGGAATCACCAGTGCTGATAGTTTCTTCAATACTGCGGGTAGCTTTATTTTTCTTTACATCCAGTTTAATGCCAAGGGCGTCCATATTACCGAGTGTCATATTACGCACTACATCGGAGTTTTCACCGATACCCCCGGTAAAAACGATTACATCGACGCCGTTCATAACTCCAATATAAGCGGCAATATATTTTTTCAAACGGTAGGAAAATACTTTTAGCGCCAGCTGTGCCTGGTAATTCCCGTTCTCCGCTTCAGCTTCGATTTCCCGCATGTCATTGGTAAGACCGGAGATTCCCTGTACGCCGCACTGTTTGTTAAAAAAATTATTTGCTTGATCAATTGTGAAATTCTCCTTACCGGCAATGGTGAAAATAACACCCGGATCAATATCGCCGCAGCGCGTACCCATCAGGAGACCTTCCAGTGGTGTAAAGCCCATTGAGGTGTCCACGGAAACGCCGCCCTTAATCGCTGTAATACTGCTGCCATTACCCAGGTGACAGGTAATGATTTTCAGAGATTTGATATCTTCACCCAGTATTTCGGCGGCGCGGTGAGAAACATAGTAGTGTGATGTGCCGTGGAATCCGTAACGACGGATTCCATAATTTTTATAGTAATTGTAGGGAATGCCGTATATATAGGCATAGTCCGGCATATTGACATGGAAAGTAGTGTCAAAAACGCCAACATTGGGTGTTCCCGGCAATTTGTCCAGACCGGCTTCAATTCCTTTGATGTTCGCTGGATTGTGTAGAGGTGCATATTCGATACAATCATAGAGTTCTTCCCGTACCTCTTCGTTTATAAGAACCGAGTTTTTAAATTTTTCCCCGGCATGCACCAGGCGATGTCCGACGGCGTCGATTTCTTTCAAGTCGGAAATAACGCCGTATTTAGGGTTGATAAGTATTTTCAGGATTTGTTCGATTGCAGATTCGTGATCGGTGATGTTATCAGGGGTCTTGGTTTTAATGCCGTCGTGTCGTTTGTGAGTCAGATTAGTGCCGCTGATACCAATACGTTCGACCAGCCCTTTACACAGGGATTGTTTTGTGTCGGTGTCAATAAATTGATATTTCACCGAGGAACTGCCTGAATTAATAGTTAATACCTTCATAGAGATACTCCGTTTTCAATAATTTTATGTTGTGTCACTTCAAAACGCATTTTCTGTTCAATTTTTCAGTTGCGTGTGATTTTAGCAAATTATCTTCAATTTTTCAATTAGAATTGTCAGTATTTTTAAAACAATTCAAATCAATAATAATGATTCTGAAATTCGACATCAGGTATAAATACAAGATTCTTATACAATATCTGGACAATTCCAGGATTTATTATCTACAGTAATCAATTATTTAGGCTTGATCTTTTTCTTTAATTGTTATCTGTAAGATTCTCTAAATCAGGGAAATTTTAAATTCTACAAAAGCATATTATGACACTTTTTACTTGATTATTAGTGAAGCTGCAAATATATTCAAGTCAGTAAATATTTTATATGAATATTTTTGGAAGACACTATGAAAAACAACAAAATATTATTGACAAAAGGATTGGCAGCCGTTTTCTTGGGCATAACCGTACTTTGTCAAGCACAAGTGGGAGTGCCTGAAATATTTCCGTTCACCAAAGAAAATACGGCTCTGATTAAAACCGTTGGCGGATTCAATTTTGACAATGATGAATATCTGGACATTGTTGGAATCGCATCCCTGGTAGATGATAAAGGAAAACCGGTGCCTCGCTCGACCTATATCGTCCACCTGGAAGAATCTGTTTCAAAGGATTTTATCGTCCAGTGGAAATATACTGTGCCGGAAGATTTAAAAGCTGATTTTTCCGACATCATGGTAACGGATATGGACAGTGACGGTTTGCCGGAAATTGTAACGGTGATGAACATTTCGGATGTTGGCGGATCAAGCCGGTCCGACTGGTTAAAAATATTCGAATATACCGAAGGATTTCCTGAAATTCCGACAGCATCCATGAATAAAGTTGGTAACTTTGCCACTCGCCCGCGTCCTTTGTTTATACACTGCGGTGATATTGACGGCAACAAAGTTCCCGATATAGTAGTCTCATCCGGCGGGCCCGGCAGGGGAGTGATTATTGTTTCGACAAAAGGACAGGTGTCTTCTGAGAATCTTGAAATTCTCTACTATGCTAAAAAACCGAGCACATTACAGGGAGTTCTTCCATTTCGGGCTATTACCGCCAATTTAGATAATCACCCTGGTGACGAGCTGGTGATTTTTGGCGGTGACAATTACCTGCAAGTGGAAGTGTTTATTCATGAGATCCAGGGCGCGATATTAAAACACACATTTCGGGGAATATCTCGCAGAGAATTTGATCTTGCCCATCTGGTATCAGGTGATATCGACGGTGACGGTCTGGATGAGTTTATTATTCCTCTGAAATCCGGCGGAGCTGTTTTACTGACACTGCAAGACGATGATTTAATCGGTTCACGATTTCTGTCGAGAGATAATAAAATCGCGGCGCTCTTAATTGCAGATCTGGACGCCAACGGATTAGCGGAAATACTATTCAACCACAAGAGCACTACCTTAGTATCTCGGTTTGAATATGATATGTCCGGAGCGCTTACCGATATTAATTCCTATCGTCAATCTCAATATGATAATCCGTTATTGAAAGGGTTTCAATATGTTGATCTGGCGGCGATCGTATCGACCTCCGGAAAATATACCGGTTCGATTATCATGCCCTTTTTAAATAAAAATTATACCAAGCACGGATTATGCCGCTGGCAGCTGGAAGAATCGGCGCCGTTTACTGAAGAAGGACCAATTGATGAGGTGTTAGGTGAAATCGATCTCGTTTTGGAATCAAAGATTGCCGTATCCGAATCCGGACAATCTGCATCTCTGGTTGGCGCAGATGATGTAATTGACGAATTGAGTGGAATTGTTGGAGAAGAAGTACCGCTATCTCCTTTACCAACAACCAAGAGCGGAATGGTCAGCACTAAATCCATTAATGAAGTTTATCGTCCGGATATTCTGGTGCATCCTGATGAGAAAGTACAGCGAAAGATAACCATAAATGGTCTGACTCTCGACGATTTAAAAGACTTAAATGTGAATGTGCGGATTCCCGATGGAATGAAATTTGACCTGCCCCGGAAAGAGTTTACCTGGTTTCCGGCTGATACCCAGCTGGGCTTACATACAATTGAAGCGGAATTTATCTGGGGCGCAAAGCGTGATGTGCAATCATTTACCGTCTATATAAACGACAAACCGAAGATAATAACTACCTGCCCTCAGCGTGATATAATCCAAATTGGCGAGACATTCAAATTGAATATCGCTGTCAAAGACAGCAATGACAACGCATTTCTCGGTTATAAATTGATTAATTATCCTGATGGAGCGCTTATCGACGCCAATGGAGAACTGGTCTGGAAACCATCATTTGATCAGAAAGACTGGTATGATTTTATTGTTGAAATTTCCGATGGGTACGATACTGATAAAATATCATTTTCACTGTTTGTCAATCACCCGGTGGATATTGAGTCCGCTGCAAACCCGTTAACCACAGTTGGCGCAAAATACCACTATCGACCTGTTTTAAAGGATAAAAACGATGGATTTTATGTCTATTGGTATGGTCTTTCACCCAGAGTAACCGATTGGAAACGCTCTGGTATTTACGAAACCAAAATTATTGATGATGCCGTGCGGAATAATTTAGACCGGTATATCGAACGTTATAAACGGGAATTTATTCCGGAGGTCGATCCGGCAAAGAAAATAAAAAAGACTCATTTAATTGATGATGTTTTTGTGCACGACGGCAAAATGGTACTGGTTTTTAATGTTCTTGGTAAAAAGATTCCGTCATCTGCCAGCGTGATAAAGACCTTCTTTCGGAATCTGGGCATGAGTGTCCCCAGATATTCGAAACCAATACGCAGGCATTTCTACACTTTTACATTAAAAGAGGCGCCTAACGGCTTATCTATGGGCGACAAAGGAGTTATTAATTGGATTCCTGATAAGAACCAGTTTGATTATCACTCAATTTCATATACCGTTTCCG
>JAUVYH010000101.1 GCA_030603165.1 Fidelibacterota bacterium | reverse complement strand
CTAGTTATTTATATGGGGGATAACGGGTTTCTTTTTGGTGAACATGGTCTGATTGACAAGCGTCATGCCTACGAAGCCTCCATGCGTGTTCCAATGTTAGTACATTGTCCGGATATGATTCCGAAAGGGACAAAGTTAAATCAAGTAATTGCCAATATTGATATTGCGCCTACACTATTAGAAGCCGCAGGTTTGGAAACACCGGAGTATATGGACGGACAGAGTTTTTTACCTTTGCTACGTGGCGAGAAAACAGAATGGCGCGATTATCTCTTATATGAGTATTACTGGGAACGCAATTACCCTCACACGCCAACTGTACATGCCCTGCGTGGCGATCGTTTCAAATATATTCACTATTACGGTCTTTGGGATACCGATGAACTTTATGATATGCATAATGATCCGGACGAAGTGAAAAACCTGATTGACGATCCGCAATATCATACAGTAGTAAAAGAGATGAATAAACGGTTATTTGATATCCTGGAAGAAACAGGCGGTATGCAAATTCCGCTCAACCGCGATTCGGAGCATCAGCGGAATCTAAGGAAGATTAGCGGCAGCAAGGAGGCGAAGTTTCATAAAAAATATATGAGAAACCACAACGGAATAGAGTGATTGAGGAAAGGGAAAATATTATGAATACAATTAACAGAAGGCAATTTGTCAAATCGGTCTCAGTGGGAACATTAGGCGCTGTGGCCTTTTCCTCCATACTATTATCATGCAACAATAAACAAAAGAGACCAAATATTTTGTTCATTATTTTAGATGATATGCTGCAGGAGCAGTGTAATTTTCTTCCCCGCGGCAAAGGGAAAAACCTAACTCCCAATATTGACCGTCTTGCCAGTAAAGGCACTGTCTTCATGAACCAATACACTTCGGCGCCTGTGTGTACACCAAGCAGATTTAGCTGTTTAACCGGTTTATATGCTGCAAGAGCAAGAAATAAACATTTTGTAAACGAAACAAAAAAAATGGGACAAAATGTTGTTCAATGGAATTCCGAGATATTGGCTGACGATATTACCCTGCCGAAATTATTGAAAGAAGCCGGGTATAGAACCGGGTTTGTCGGTAAAAACCATGTTGTGGCGGCTGAGGGCTGGAAGCAGCTTGCATTCGATGCCGATTTGAATGATCCGCAAAATATGGAAACTCTTCGAAAAAACAGAGAGCTCGTTCAAACTGCGGTAAAAAGCGTAGGCTTCGATTATGCCGAAAGTATTTATCATAAGAATCCGGAAAATACCGGAGCGGAAGCGTTGTCCGTTCATAATATGGATTGGATAACAAAAGGCGCAATTGATTTTATTGAAGCTCAAAATAAAGATCAGTCGTTTTTTCTTTATTTTTCAACAACTTTGCCGCACTGGCCGGATCAACCGGAACGATCATGGAACGGTAACCCGCTTGCTACATCGGATGGATTTCTTGAAAAACCACTAAATGTTCAGCCTGCACGTGAGACGATTCCACAAAGATTAAAAGAAGCCGGAATCGATGGTGATAATAAAGAAAATCTTCTGTGGATGGATGATGGTATCGGTGCCGTTTTGAAAAAGTTGGAAGATAAGGGATTGTTGGATAATACTATTGTTTTCTTTTTTAATGATCACGGACAGGATGCTAAAGGTACTATCTATCAGGGCGGGATTTTGAATCCCAGTATTATTTGGAAAAAGGGCGGCTTTAAGTGCGGTAGTGTTTCTAAAATAAAAATATCGAATGTAGATTTTGGGCCCACCATTCTGAGTTTAGCCGGAGTGAATTATAAAAAGGATCAATTTGATGGGAAGAGCTTTGCACATATTTTGAATGGTATCAAAGAACCTGTACACGATTCCATGTTCTTTGAAATGGGATTTACTAAAGCGGTTATAAAAGGGAAGTATAAATATCTTGCGCTTCGATATCCGCAATTTGCTCTTGATTGGACCCTGGAAGAAAGAAGAGAAATTTTGATGGAAGTTGTTGAAAGAAGAAAAAAACGTGAGCAGCCAATTGTTAATTATGACGATCCGTCACTGCCATTCAGCCATATTATGCTTTTGCCCGGTGGTAGTAAGGCAGAGTACGAATCAACCGGAAAACTACCTGGCTATTACGATCCGGACCAGCTTTATGATTTGGAAGCCGATCCCGGCGAGCTGAAAAATTTAGCCAATGATTTTGCCTACAAGGATATACTTAAGGATATGAAGAAGGAGTTAAAAAAATATATTGATGACATTCCAGGCGGTTTTCCATTATAAATAAATGGTAATTCGCTTGGAGTAATCTTATGATGCAGACATATTAGATATAGAATATTTGTGTAAGATGTCGATTATTTGTAAACTTCAAATCAGTTGAGAATGAGTTAGAATTAAAAAAAGAAACCATTAGGAAGGTTTTTGATATTATGAATAAGACACCACCAGCGTTTCACATCATGGCCAAACCAATCGGTCCACTCTGCAACCTGGATTGCACCTATTGTTTTTATCTTGAAAAGGAGAATTTATATCCTCGGGGGAACGATTTTCGTATGTCGGATGAGGTGCTTGAATCGTTTGTCCGACAGAAAATTGAAAATCATCAGGTGCCCAAGGTGAGCTTTGCCTGGCAGGGCGGAGAACCCACTCTTTTGGGAGTCGATTTTTTTCGGAAAGTTGTAAAACTACAAAATAAATATGCCAACGGTAAAGAGATTGAAAATAGTTTTCAAACCAACGGCGTTCTGATAAATGATGAATGGTGTAGTTTCTTCAAGGAAAATAATTTTTTAATAGGACTTTCAATCGACGGCCCTGAAGAAATCCACAACGTTTATCGCCTGACCAAGAGCGGCAAAGGCTCATTTAAAAAAGTGATGGAAGGGTTGAAACTGTTAAAAAAGCATCAGGTGGATTTTAACACATTAACCTGCGTGCAAAAAGATAATGCGTACAAGCCGTTGGAAGTTTACAACTTTCTTAAAGAAGCCGGTAGCGGATTTATGCAGTTTATACCAATAGTGGAGCGCGTTGCCTTTGATGCTTCCGGTAATGATCTCACGTTGGTTTTACCAGATTATCCGGCTGAATCTCAGGTAACGGGATGGAGTGTAGAGCCGGAACAATACGGTGAATTTCTTATTGCCATTTTTGATGAATGGGTAAAAAAGGATGTTGGACAGCAGTTTGTGCAAATATTTGATATTGCCCTGGAAGCCTGGTTCGGAATGGAACCTAGTCTGTGTGTATTTCGCAGGACATGCGGAGAAGCAATGGCTATTGAGCATAACGGCGACCTCTATTCCTGTGATCATTATGTATATCCGGAAAATAAACTGGGCAATTTAATGGAAAGTCCGCTTGAAGCACTAATCACTTCTGAAAAGCAGATTAAATTTGGAAAAGATAAGTTAGACAAGTTGCCAAAATACTGCCGTGAATGTGATGTGCGTTTTGTCTGTAATGGTGAATGTCCGAAACATCGCTTTATAAAAACACCAGATGGAGAAGAGGGGTTAAACTATTTATGCGCCGGATATAAAAAGTTCTTCAGGCACATTGATCCATATATGCGCTTTATGGCAAATGAATTGCATTATCAGCGTCCGCCGGCAAACGTGATGACTTGGGCAAAAGAAAAGGATAAAGGTTTTCCATCTTTGAAGGTTGGATCAAATGATCCATGTCCCTGTGGCAGCGGGAAGAAATTTAAGAAGTGTTGTGGAAAAACCAGATGAATCAATTCTTGTATAAATCTTTTTGTATTAGTACCATAGTAGCTGCTAACCCGCGCTTTAACCAGAATTTAAACGCGTGCCGGTTTTTCGTTTTATGTTAAATCATATTGGCGTTTAAATCTGGTTAAGCGCCATCCGTTAGGTGTGTATAAAAAAGAGGATTATGAACTAAAAGTTAAGAGATAACACGACACTATACTTCGGATACCAAAGCCCGACCTTAAAAATCGGGCTTTTTCTTTTACTGTTTCAATAGTCATTTTGAGGAAATGATTTTAAAAATCGATTACTCGTCGAGAAAACGGTTGACAGAATGTCAAAAAACAGTCCGTATGACACTTGTTTGCTTTTCTCGTCGGGAAATATTTCCGGTATCCTAATTCCCAAGCTTGATACGAGGGTTCGATTCCCTTCACCCGCTCAAAGTCGTAATCGGATAACTTACATTTTTCATGTCATTGCAGGTTTGGCTTTCATCATAAATAGCTCATTCCCCTCGAAGTAAACTAATTTAAAATTTATCCTGCATTTTGAACACCATATTTGTAAAGGCATGGATGAAATGCACATCTTGCCTGCCTGCTCCAGAGGGATTCCGGCGGGCGGGGATTTTGTCCCTATATTTACTATTGAAGTTGTATATGATAAATGGCGAAATTAGGCACGCGATTTTTGAATAATATCAGAAGAAAAACAGAGCAAAATAAACATCCAGAAACTCTAACAATATATACATGATAAAAATTATCTCAGTACAGAATGGAAGCAAGGCAGACGCCGCCGGTATTCGTGCTAACGATTATTTAATCTCGTTCAACGGTCATGAAATCAACGATCTTCTGGATTACCATTTCTGCCAGGCTGAAGAAAATCTGACTATTACATTTAGCCGTAATAAATCGCAACAACAGGTGTTGATACAAAAAACATTTGATGAGGACCTGGGAATTGAAGTGGCTGATTTACGCGTTAGAGCCTGTTCGAATAATTGTATATTCTGCTTTATCAAACAGAATCCTCCGGGAATGAGGCGGGCAATTTATTTTTGTGATGAGGATTATCGTTACTCATTTCTATACGGGAATTACATTACATTAACCGATCTAAATGATAAAGAACTGTCCCGCATCGTCGAACAGCGACTATCACCGTTATATATTTCGGTTCATGCCACCGAGCCGGAGGTCAGAAAATCAATCTTCAGGTTTCAATCTGATGATCGTTTAATGGAGAAAATAGATTATTTACATCGAAACCGGATAGAACTGCATACCCAGATTGTGCTTGTGCCCGGGATGAACGACGGGGAAATTCTTGAGAAAACAATTACCGATCTGTATCAGTTCAGGGATTCAATAAAAACACTGGCGCTTGTGCCGGTGGGTTTGACAAGACATCGTAAAAAATTGCCGCACTTAGATCCCGTGACAAAAGAATTGGCAAGTGGGTTGGTGCATCGCTCCGAATATTGGAACCGCCGATATCGAAACAATGAAGGTGATCCGTTTGTTTATCTGTCCGATGAATTTTATCTGCTGGCGAATCAGCCATTTCCAATCACCGATCACTATGGTTCCTATTACCAGGTTGAGAATGGTGTGGGATTGTGCCGGCAGTTGATTGATTCTGTGGAACAACAGCGTCAGGATTTCCCGAAAACCTTGTCAAAGCCAAAGAGGATTGGATTTATCACGAGCAAATTGGCGGAATCGGTGCTTCGTGATTATCTATTGCCTTATTTGAATATGATCGCTAATCTTACGGTTGATGTACTGGCGGTGACTAATCACTTTTTCGGCGAAACAGTCACAGTGTCAGGGCTATTGACAGGACAGGATATTATTGAACAATTTCCTAAATCGTTAAAATATGATTTGATCTTTTTACCGCCGAGGTGTATAAATGAAGACGGGTTACTTTTGGATGATATGACTCCGGCAGATATAGGAAAAGCGATCGGAAGCCCGGTTTTAGTTGGAAATGATGATATAGTTGAGATGGTAATATATGGCGAAACGTGATCCTGTAGTTGCAATAATCGGGCGACCCAATGTCGGCAAGTCCACACTGTTTAACCGAATTGCTCAAAAACGCAAATCGATTGTTCATTCGCAGGCAGGGATTACTCGCGATAGGGTATATGAGACTGTTACCTGGACCGGACGTCAATTCACATTAATTGATACCGGAGGCTATGTACCGGAAAGCCTGGATACGATGGAAAGTGCAATTCGTGCCCAGGTTCAGATGGCTATTGAGGAAGCGGATCTCATCCTGTTTATGGTTGATGCGTATGATCTGCTTATGCCGATGGATAATCAAATAGCGGAGTTACTACGAACTTCCAGTAAGCCCATATTGCTGATAGCCAACAAATGTGATGACGAAAAGAGAGAGCAACACCGGTACGAGTTTTTCGGACTGGGTTTTGGCGATGTAATCCCGGTATCGGCACAAAACGGACGGCGGATCGGTGATCTGCTGGATTTGATCCTGGAAAATTTACCAAGTGAAGCTCCCGCTGAAAAGGAAGAACCCGATCATTTACGGCTGGCAATTGTCGGAATGCCTAATGCCGGAAAATCATCAATTGTCAATGCCATTCTGGGAGTTGATAAATTAATCGTCACCGATATACCGGGTACCACGCGGGATTCCATCGATTCGGAGGTAAAATATCACGGGCAGTCGATTACCCTTATTGACACAGCAGGTCTCCGGAAAAAGAGACATATTAAGGATAATATTGAATTTTACAGTAATATCCGCACCGACCGTGCAATCGATCGTTGTAATGTTGTCGTCGTGGTAATTGATGCAGTGAAAGGATTTGACCGACAGGACGCTACAATTATTCGTTCGATCATTGATCGCAAAAAGGGCTTGGTAATCGCGATAAACAAATGGGATCTTGTTGAAAAGGATTCAAATACACTGAAGAATTACCAGCTTGACATTACTGAAAGGTTTTCAGAACTGTATCACTATCCTATGATCTTCATCTCGGCATTGACCAAACAACGGATCGGGCAGATACTGGATACGGCAAATGACGTATATATCTCTGGTAAACAACGAATTACCACAAATGCGTTAAACAAATATTTTCAGCATGTCATTGACTATACACCGCCGCCGACTGTCCAGGGGAAATATATCCAGATCAAGTATGTCACCCAGGTGAAAAAGGAACCTCCCGTATTTGTATTTTTCTGTAATGATCCAAAGGGTATCAAAGAGGAATATCGACGCTTTCTTGAAAACAGATTGCGCAAACAATTTGGGTTTAAGGGCGTTCCGGTGTCCCTGTTATTCCGGCAGAAATAATTTGTGATTAAAATGACAAGGTCTATTATAGCAATATTTTTTATGATTAACTTTGCTTTGGCGAGTGATGTGGTTCAAGCATATATAAATTATAGAAATAACTTACTTATTGAACAACCGCAGGATTTTAATAGTGATAAAGCTATTAAATCAATGCTTATTCATCCTGAACATCGGGAAAAGATATTAGGGAAAGCCCAATTCAGCAGACCGACATTGGATAAGACCTACCTTAGCGCTGACGGGCATTTTAAAATCCACTATACCACCTCAGGATATGATGCGGTCGATACAATCTCAACTCATGTAATCGGTGTGCCTGACTGGGTTTGGGAAACGGCTGAAACCGCTGAATATTCATATCGCATATTAGTTGATACGCTGGGATTTCAACCACCTCCAGCCGACAATGAGATAGATGGTCCTGAGATAGATATTTATATTGAAAATCTATCAGGCAGCTACTATGGATTGACTCATTTTTCACATGAAACTCGAGTTACAAGTACTCCATCACAGCAGTATGATTATTTTTCTTATATGACAATTGATAATGATTATGCCGAAGGTAATTATTATACTCATGGTTTAGACGCACTGCACGTAACCGTTGCGCATGAATTCTTCCATATGGTTCAGTTAGGTTATAATCTATATGATTCTAATGGATTGACTGGTTGTAACAGTGGTGATGTTTATTTTTTTGAATGGTCTTCTGTTTGGTTTGAAGAGAGAGCCTATCCGGAAGTGAATGATTACTATGGTTATCTCAGTTATTTTTTTAATAATCCAGGGAATTCTATGTGGTTGTGTAATAACAAGTTCGAATATTCCCTGGGAATATTTGTCCGTTTTATTCTTGACAGATATATTGGTGAGGATCATTTTGTAGATGTATGGGATAAAATAAAAGATAAATATGCGTTTCAAGCACTCGGGGGAATACTGAGAGATGAAAAAGGAGTAGAATTATCACAGGTGTGGAATGAGTTCTGTCGCTCATGTTACTATACGGGGCAGCGTTTTGATGAAAATTATGCCGTGTCTCCCGATGCAGCCGATTTTCCGGAATTAATTATTCCTACAGTAAATAGCGGTGTTTTGGAAGAAAATCTATCCTTCGTGAATACCGTTAAACCATTTGCGACCCAACCGTTTATGATTTCATTTGAAAATAACCAGTATGTCGGACTCGAAATAACACCATCAAAAAACAATGTGTTCATCGGAAGTTATCTACTTGACAAGTCAGCCTCTACAGACACCCATCGGAAGTTTGGAACGGATACGGATGTATTTGTTGGCGAAACCCGCTATAACGATCGGTTAATGATCTTAATGACAAACAGTTCAATTGATTCCATCTATCATCTCGATTTGCAGGTTAATAAATTGACAGATACTCTGAATATATCATCGAAAATATTATTTATAGGCGCCAATCCGTTTTCATGGCAACAACAAAAGCCACTGACTATTGAGTTTCAATTAGGTCATTTTACGAATAAATTAACGGTAAATATCTTTAACCTGATCGGGCGGCGAGTTTACCGGCAGCATCTGAATGTTTATGATTATAACCCCGGTGTGAATGACATTCAAATCCCCGCAGATGTGTTTAGGTCAGAAAATATAAGTTCGGGCATTTATTTTTTACAGATAGTAACTGACCGAAAAAGAATTACGAAGAAATTTACATTATTGAACTAATTGCCAATACCCTTCGTGAATTATCAAATAAAACGTACAAAAGAATTCTCTCAGAAGATCAAGGGATCCAAATTCATCGGCAGAGCTTACCCGGTTGAATCCCGTGAGTCGGCTAAATCCATCATCAAAGCAGTTAAAGATGAACACCGCAAAGCATCTCACGTCTGCTGGGCGTATCGGATACTACAGAATGGCGAAAGTCTCGGCTATTGCTCCGATGCAGGGGAACCGCATGGATCAGCAGGTTCTCCGATACTGGCTGCGATCGAGGGGCGCCAATTGGTCAATACATTATGTGTGGTAATACGCTATTTTGGCGGTACAAAATTAGGGATCGGCGGATTAATCCGAGCCTACGGAGGAACAGCGGCGGAGGTTCTGGAATTAGCCGAAAAGAAATCCTTTATAGAGACGATCAATCTCGCGATACAGGTATCAATAAATGATTATTCGGATCTAATGAGGATCTTGCGGAAGTATCGTTTATCAGTTCAACCGGAATTCAGTTCCGAATCAGTAACTGTAAAGATACAAACGACTCCCGGTGATCTGGATCGACTACAGAACGATGTCCGGTCAATATCGTCGGCAATTCTGAAAAACGAGTAATAATTTTTGGGTAAAAAAATATCCTGCAATGGCAGGACGTTTTTAGAACCGTGATCATCACGGTGGGCACCTCTCGAACGGCTCAAGTTTCCTCGACACGGAGGCATGCTTTCCACGCCCGAAGCCCGGCTCCCATATTTTAGGTGTTGGTTCTAAAAATATAGGTTACACCATTGCAGGATAAATTTCAAAAATCTCTACTTTCAATATACTTCCAATTGATGTTATGGTCAAGGCATTTTTGTAAAAATATTTGTTATGCTACCCTTGCAATTAGAATATGCTTCTTAACTACCAAATATTACAACATGTTACACATCATTTTCAATTTTTGGAAGTAATTCCCCTTATACTTATTTTAACACATAAGCAATACAATCAAGTTGTCGATGTTTTTAATAACTTACCCAGTATTCCTGTCATAACTCTAATATTATAGGCAATTGCACTCCATAAAACCTTGGCTTGAAAATGCTTCCAACCTTTCCATGTACATACAAACATGTCATAGCCTCTTTTTAAAATTGGAAATAACAGCTTCAATTCCACTACGCCATTTCTTTAGAGCTGTCACCATCTTTTTACTGCTGGTAACATTTCCAAAACTTTCAACTTATAATTGAAAGAACCAAAAATTAATAAAAAAGGTAAACTTTTATTTGACCTATAACACCTAGTCATAAATTAACTTTTTTATTTTCTGCACTAAAATATCCGGGAAGCTACACTGTAAGAAAATCGGACTATTTTTATATATGTTATAAAAAAGGGCTTGACATTGCTTGAAATTAATAGGAAATTTAATTACTACTTATGCTTATTGTAATAACAGGTAATATAGATGTTGTTTGTAAAGGTTCAAATAGAAGGTGGCTGTTGAAGAATTCCAATTTAGTAATTATTTTACTAATAAAAACTATAAGCGGTTACCTTTAAATTTTGTGTTATTTATGCAAAAGTCTTTTCTTGCAGATTTTCTTGAAAAAAATAAAATTTATATGAGGAGGTGCTTATGTTTGAATAGCCTGAATTTTAGATTGAATTGTTGTATGATTAATTAACTGTGGGAGGAGGTGATATATGAAATGAATGAAGTGAAATTGAATGTTTTTTCTGCATCTTCTGGGCTATGTAGAAAAAAGTTTGGAAGTAAATTTATTTAATTCATTTTTTAAAAGGAGAGGAAAATGGAGAAAATCAAGTTATTAAAATTGCTATTATTTATGCTCATTATCCTTGCATTATCAGTTTCATCTATATATGCAAAAAATGTTCTTGTTGAGGATTTTGAAAAATATGCAAACACGGATAGTCTTAAAAAATCTTGGTTCGCTTTTGGTTATGCTACCTTAGACTATGCGTTGGTGGTAGATACTGTAGGTACACCCCTCCCGGATCCCGCCCCTATAGGACACAGGTATTTTAAATACATATATAATGGAGCTACTAGTACATGGGGTGGTGCTTTCGAGAATAGAGATTTGGCAGATGCGCCACTTGATCTTTCCAGCGCACAAGGCGGTATTCAATTTTATTTAAAAGGAGATGGAACGGATAACGTAATGTACATGCGTCTGTATAATGGTGATGTACGCTGGCATTCAAATTTCTTTTCTTTAAAAGATAGCACCTGGCATATCGTTCGAATACCATTTGCAGTAGATAGTTCAAATGGTTTTATTTTAGGAGCTGGGGATGTACCTCAAACTCTCGAACAGTTAAAGAGTGACATTGCCAACGTAACAAATGTTCGTTTTTATGTTGTACCAGAAAAGGTAGATATTACTTATAAGATATATGTAGATGCTATTTATGCGGTAGATTATATCCCGATGACAGAAGGTCTATTGATTGAGGATTTTGAAATCTATCCTAACACTGATAGTATGAAAGTAGCCTGGCAAGGCTTTGGTTATTTTACAGTAGATTATACACTTAATACCGAACCACTGAATGCACCAGAGGGATATAAATATTTTACTTATGTTTGTAAAGGTACTGATCAAGTTACCTGGGGCGGCGCTATCAAGCCCAGAGGTTGGGATACGAACCCACGGGACATAACGATTGAAGCAGATAATCCTGTTATTGCGTTCTGGTTGAAAGGAGATGGCTCGGATAATAGAATGTATGTACGGATTTCGAAAAATCCGGATATGTGGGGATCAATCGATGTATCTCTACAAGACACCACCTGGCACTACGTAACAATACCTCTTATTGCCGATTCCTTAAAAGGATTCCGCTGGTTAGGAGATACATATAATGAAGAGGTGTGGGGACCTGATGTCGGAACTACTGAGCAGCTTCGTGGACATTTAGAAAGTGTAACGGATTTACGCTGGCTGTGGAGATATCCGGCGATTGACAATGTCACATTGAGACCTGCGATAGATGATATTCGCATAATTGAAAGACCATTGCTACCACCGGTTGTCGTGGATGATTTTGAGAGTTATACAGATACTGATGACCTGAAAACCAGTTGGAATCAGTTTGGGGCTGGTACAGCAGGTTTAGAATTAACAACAGACGATATACCAAGTGGTCTTCAGGCAGTGAAAGTATCCTATAATGGGAACAATGGTTATACCGCTGTTCGTAAACGAAATATCATTCCTGGATTAAATTTTGCAGACCTGAGCGGGGGAATTCAATTCTGGCTGAAAGGAGACGGCAGCAATAACAATATTACTTTCAGGCTCCAAAACGGCGATGACATGTGGGCGTCGAATAAAATTTCCCTTACGGATAC
>JAUVYH010000238.1 GCA_030603165.1 Fidelibacterota bacterium | reverse complement strand
CCCCAAAGAGTAAATATATTTACCCTAACCTGGATAAACCAGAATTTCAAATATCCCTGGTACATTCGTTCCTCATTACAGGGCAGGCAAAGTGCAAATTGCAAATTAAGGATGTGTGCTGTGAATTCTGAAGAATTATCTGATAGATTTTTAGATTATGCTGCATCGATTATTATTTTTACAAAAGTTAGAGACAGAATAATCTGCGATAAGTCAGGAGTTCTGAGTTTATTATGATGGTAAAAACGTTAACCACCGAATTTATTCGGTGGGATGGGATAATCTTCATCCCAAATCCCGACTTTAGTCGGTTAATCTCCCGAATGAATTCGGGGGTATAGCACGTATTCTGGATCCACCCAATAAATTGGGTGGTTAATGTTTGGAGATGAGATAATGGATAATTCAGGCTTTAATCAAAAAATTCTCCAATGCTTGCGGCGGGGTAGTTTCAGAACTCCTGACCTGATATTGAAAAAACAGTGATTTATTTCAATGAATTCGTAAAAAGTGATTATGTGTGTCATTCTGATGAGCTAAGTGAAGAAGAATCTCCGACGAGAATCCAGTAGAGATTCTTCACTCGTACCTCGTTCAGAATGACAGTTTTTATACTTTTACGAAACCATTACCCCTTTTTTACTTTTAAACCATATTTCGACAGTCTGGAATAGAAGCTTTTCCGATCGATACCGAAAATCTCGGCAGCTTTCGATTTATTATAGTTCGCTAATTCAAGCGCTTTCTTAATATATTTATGCTCGATATTTTCAATAATAGCATTCATATCACTTTTTAATGATGTGCCTGGTCGGTAGCCGATGTAAAAATCATTGAATGCCAGGTTTTGATTAATAGTCGCGCCCCGGAATGAAATGTGTTCCGATTTGATTTTATCTTTTGCCATTAAGACGGCGGTGCTGATTACGTGCTGAAGTTCGCGGACATTTCCATGCCAATGATGTTCCAATAACATATTCATCGCATTATCTGATATTTCTGAAACTTCCTTATTTAAATTTAAATTGCAGCGTTGGATGAATTTCTTGGCTAAATGCGGTATATCATCTAATCTTTGAGTCAGTGGTGGTACTGTTATAACAAATTCGGTGATTCTGTAAAATAGATCGCGTCTGAACTTGCCGAGGTTCACAGCAGCTTCAAGATCTTCCAATGTTGCAACCATTAATCGAAAATCGAGTTTGAATTCCTCATTTGATCCGATAGGTGAAATCTTTTTTTCCTCGACTGCTCGTAGAAATTTTACTTGTTTATTCAGGGGAATATTTCCGATTTCATCGAGTACCAGAGATCCTTTCTGGGCAGCTCTGAATTTACCTACTTTTGTATCGATTGCTCCGGTAAAAGAACCTTTTATATGTCCGAATAACTCACTTTCGATCAGTGTATCGGAGATCGTTCCACAGTCAACATTTATTAACGGAAATTGACTCCGCTGACTTTTCTGATGAATATATTTTGCCAGCAGATTTTTTCCGCTTCCGGTTGGACCCTGAATGAGTACTGAATAATCTGTCGGAGCAACTTTATCGGCATTTTGAAGCATTTCAAGGATTGCTTTACTTGGTCCGAAATCGTCAGGTGATACAATTTTGGAAGGCAGCGTTGTCTTTAATTCTTCCAGCTCTTTCTGTATCTGAAGTTTTTCGAGACCATGTTTGATACTAAGAAGTAATTTCTCATTATTAAAGGGTTTGTCAAAGAAATCGAATGCTCCTTTCTTAATTGCGTCAACGGCTAAAGGAATTTCGCCATACGCCGTAATGATTATTACGACTAATCCTGCATCGATTTCGGGTTTTATAAGATCAAGAACTTCCCAGCCGCTCATTATCGGAAGATTCATATCAAGCAACAGGCAATCAGGTTTATGTCGGTGAATTATATCGAGGGCTGATTTGCCGTTATTAGCGCCAAATGTTTTATAATCGTTCTCCTGGAGCAGCTCTTTAATATTTTCCTGAGTATCAATGTTGTCATCTACGACTAATACAGTATAGGGCATTTGGGAACCTCAATAGTTTTCATGATAATTTTTTATAAGCCTGTAATTTTATGATAAATGTCGTCCCAACAGTCTTCTCGGATATAATTTGAATTAAACCCGAGTGTGCATCGATAATATCTTTAACGACCGGAACACCCAACCCAAAGCCGGTTGGTTTTGAAGAATATAAGGGCTCGAATATTTTATTCATTTCTTCACCGGTCATACCGCAACCGGTATCGCCGATTTCGATTGAAACGTTATTATCAATATCGTTATAGCTGGCAGATATTGACAGAATACCTTCTTCCAACATTGCTTCAAAACCGTTGTCAATCAGGTTTTTAAATGCCTGTAATAAACGGAATTCATCAACCATTATTGGTGGAATTGATGCCTCAATATTTGATATAACCCTAATATTCGGATACTGTTCAATTTTTTCTTTAGTGTATATAATAAGACTTGAAATAAAATCCGGAACTTTTACCAGCGCGAGTTTTAGTGCGGGATTGTGAGTAAAAGAATATAAATCTCGTATAACATGATTACAGATAACAACATTTTTATTTATTACGCCCATGTGTCGCTGAATTTTCGGATTTTCCCGTGTATCTTTTGAGGAAGCGACTAACTGAGCGGAGCTGGTAATGCTGGTTAGTGGATTTTTGATTTCATGCGCCAGTTTAAGGGTCAGTTGTTTGATACTTTCACGTTTTAATTGCTCCGCTTCCCGGAGTTCATCTTGCGCCTTTTTTAATTCTGTAATGTCTCTGCCAATCCCATGAATTCCCACCAATTTATCGTTATCTATAATTCCGCTGACTTTCATCCATAATTTTCGTATTTCTTTGCTTTTTGATAAAATATCTAATTCACATTCAACGAATTGGGATTTCTGAAATTTTAGATAATTCCGTATTGCTCTGAAACGGTGCTCTCGTGTTATGTAGTCAATAAAGTTCGTTCCAATGATGTTATTTTTGTTGTAGCCCAGCAATTCCCGGAAGAACCGGTTTATAGTCAAAAATGTTCCATCGAGTTTCGATGTCCAGATAACATCATAAGCATTTTCAAATAGATCGCGGTATTCTTCTTCGCTTTTACGCGCTTCCGCTTCGGCTTTTTCCCTGAATTTTACCTCTTCTTTAAGTTGGACATTGGATTTATTTAATTCCTTTGTCCGTTGCATAATCATATTTTCCAGTGCGACTTTCTTTCTCTTTACCCGTGAAAAATGCTGCAATAATATAATTCCAATAATACTTGTTATCGAAGCAAACACCAATATTCTAAACCACCAGGTTTTCCAGAAGGGTGGCGAGATATTTATTTTAATTGCCAATGGATTTATATTCCAGATACCCGATGAGTTACATCCTTTTGCTTT
>JAUVYH010000025.1 GCA_030603165.1 Fidelibacterota bacterium | reverse complement strand
CTACTGTACCTATATATCCTCCATCGCTCCAGTACTCTCCTCCCCATAATTGTTTCCTCAATGCTGGATATTCTGAAAACATCTGCCGTGCACTTATGCTTTTGACAACCTGCATTATTCTTGAATGGGCCCACTTTGGCGCGGCTCCTACAAAAACATGTACATGGTCTCCATCAGTACCTATCTCATCAAACTCAAACCAATACCTCTCTCCTATCTCTTGCAATATGATTCTTAAACTGTCTATATAATTAGTCTGACGTAGCAGTAATTTCCGATATTTCAAACACATCACCATGTGATAACGAATTTGATAGGAACAATGACTTGCAAACTTTAATTCCATATTGGAAAGTTAATGTCCCGCTCTAAATTTGGCAAATTCATCCCAATCGCTGCAAGCAGCGGGGTATTCTTTGCCTTTTCAGATAAACCCTCCGATGGTAGTCAGCGTCAGGTCGCTAATGCCCTGGTTGTTATGCCAAAACCTGAACCACCACCCCCAAGTTTGATCTTTGATACGGATGATTCCGTTTACAATGAATTCGGAACAGGTTGGTTCGAAAGTTCAAATACAGGATACTGGGGAAATACAAAAGCTCGGTTGAATGCTGTCGGCAATGGTTCTGATTACGCAGTGTGGCAAGCAGTCGTGCCAAATTCCGGACTCTGGAAAATTGATGCATGGTGGGTTCCGGCGTCTAACAGGGCGATAGATACGCCATTCATAGTTTCATCCGGATTTGTCAGAGATACACTTTTTGTTAATCAGGTGTTGGGGGCTAATCAATGGAATGAATTAGGAAAATGGAATTTTGAAGGTGGCGATTCTGTTGAGGTGATCGTTACTGATAAAGCCAGTGGTAATGCTTCAACTTACGTCTGTACAGATGCAATTCAATTGACTTTGATTGATTCTGTAACTACCGGTATTGCTGAAATTACTAATGCTCCTAAATTCTCAGACATTATTATTGGCTATCCCAATCCTTTTAACCCAACAACGACATTCAAATATGAACTGCCCAAAGAATCCAAAGTGGTGTTGTCTGTCTTTGACACGAATGGTCGCTTGGTGGAAACATTGGTCAACGAGAAACAACAACCAGGATGTTACTTGGTTCATTGGGATGCATCACAATACAGTTCCGGCGTCTATATATATCGGATTCAGGTCAGCGATTCCGCCAACGGCGGGGCAGATGGATTTTCAGCGGTGAGGAAGTGTATTCTGATAAAGTAATTTGGACTCATAAGTGTACAAGTATTAAAGCCCGACCTAAAAATCGGGCTTATTCTTAATTATAAAAAATACTTGATTATGGTATAATTACTATACTATATTTATACTGTTATGGAATTTGAGTTTGATAGAAACAAGAGTAAACGGAACAAAGAAAAACATGGCATTGATTTCATTGAAGCGCAGAAACTATGGGACGATCCGGTGCGGCTGGAAATCCCGGCAAAAACCATTGATGAAAAAAGATTCCTTCTTATTGGAGCGATTGATGATATTTGCTGGTCGGCGATTATTACATATCGAGGTCAAACAATAAGAATAATATCAGCAAGGCGGTCAAGAAAAAATGAAGAAAAACTATATAAAAGCTGAAGTATTGGATCAAAAGTTTGATAACGGAAAAGATATTATCGGACATCTTGATCTGAAGAATGCTAAAAGACCTGGTCTGGATCAGAAACGAGTCAATGTTGATTTTCCATCCTGGATGGTTAAGTCTCTGGATAATGAAGCCCGGCGCTTAGGTGTTACCCGGCAATCTGTTATTAAAGTGTGGATTGCTGAGCGATTAGAACATTCTGTAGTATAATCTGACATAACGTTTCAGCTTCACTAAGCCCGACCTAATAAATCGGGCTTTTTCTTTTACTTTTTCAATAGTCATTTTTTATTTTTGATATGACAGGAGTAGACAGAAGTAAACAGTTAGCGCTTTAATTGACTCAATAGTAGATTTGTTTGCATTATTCCGATTTAATTACTACCATTTCACTGAATATTTGATATTAGAAATTTGAAACCAGAACCCAGAATCCAGTATCCAGTAACCAGCAAACACAGTGAAATATGCTCCTTCCCTGGTGAAATATTTTCGTACCTCAAATTTCACAGGGCAGGCGTCGCATTTCACGTGGCAAGCCAGTAACCAGAAAAAAATATCCCTGTTTTTTATTAAAACTTTTAACAGGAAAAAACAGAAAAAAGGAGGTGGTAAAAATGAAGACCTACCAAATGTTCCTTAACGGTCAATTTTGCAAGAGAGGTGTTCTTAGAGATATTGTCCAGCCATATAACGGTAAGCCGTTCGCCAAAGTATATTTTGGTGATGAAGAGATTCTCAAGGAGGCTATTGCCGGAGCAGAAAAAGCGTTTAAAACAATGAAATCTACTCCTTCTCATGCCATTTCTGATATTCTAAGAAAAGTATCGCAAAAATTGAAAGGGCGCTCGGAGGAATTTACAAAAATGTTAGCGCTTGAAGCGGGCAAGCCAATTAAGACGGCGCGAGGAGAGGTAAACCGCGCTGTTCATACGATGATGTTAGGCGCTGAGGAGTGTCTTAGAATAGCCGGAGAAGTAATTCCTATGGATCAGAAACCTTATGGAGAGAATCGGTTTGGAATGGTGAAACGTTTTCCCCGCGGTGTGATTGGAGCGATTACCCCATTCAATTTTCCTCTGAACCTGGTTGCGCATAAGCTCGCTCCCGCTTTTGCCGCAAAGAATACGGTTGTATTAAAGCCCGCATCGCAGACGCCAATTTCAGCCCTTCTGCTGGCGGAACTATTTATGGAAGCCGGGCTTCCGGATGGCGCTTTGCAGGTAATTCCCGCCAAAGGCAGCGCCGGTGAAGTTCTTGCCCGGGATCCACGAGTCAAGATGTTATCATTTACGGGAAGTCCGGCAATTGGCTGGCGCCTCAAGGAATTGGCATTCCGCAAGAAAGTTGCGCTTGAGTTAGGCGGAAACGCCGGTGTGATCGTGCATTCGGATATCGATATCGATACAGCTGTTAATTCAATTGCTAATGCCGGCTTTTTATATGCCGGTCAAAGTTGTATATCGGTTCAGCGAGTATTTATTCATCAATCAATATATAATAAGGTTGTGGAGAACCCGGTAAAAATGGCTGAATCATTCAAACTTGGTGATCCGCTTGATGAGAGCACCGACATTGGTCCTATGATAAGTGAAGATGAAGCAAAACGTGTTGACTCGTGGGTTGCGGAAGCAGTTTGCGAGGGGGCAAAGGTTTTAACCGGCGGAAAGCGGAAGGGCACTGTCTATCATCCGACTATTATAGAAAACACAAAAGCCGGGATGAAAGTAAATTGCCTGGAAGTATTTGCGCCTGTCATAACCGTTACTCCTTATGAAGATTTTGAAGAAGCGGTAAAGGCTGTTGATAATTCAAAATATGGTTTGCAGGCGGGTGTATTTACGAAAAATATTGATAGAATCCGATATGCCTTTGAAAATATTGAAGTAGGCGGTGTAATTATCGGAGATGTGCCAACCTACCGGATCGATCACATGCCTTACGGTGGAGTAAAGGAATCTGGAAATGCAAGAGAAGGAGTGCGTTACGCAATTGAAGAGATGACCGAGCCGCGACTGATGGTTTTAAAATTTGGGACAAAGTATGATCATTAAAAATTTAAAGGGGATTCAGATTATGAATGTCGAAAACGTCTTGAATCCCTATACTTAAGTTTTTAAGATTTTCGGACATTGATGTGAAAAAGAATATGGAGGAAGTATTGGAAGGTATTAGAAATTGGATTGAGGATTGTGAAGGAGAGCATTCCTTTGGTGAAGTGTAACACACCCCCCGGCTAAAGCCGTACCCCTCCCCGAAGATCGGGATTTCACTTCGTTCAACTTTTTGGAGGGGAATCCTTGTAAATCCCCCTTAGTAAAGGGGGAATAAAAAGGGGGATATTCTGTTGAATTTCAAAGATTTATTTATATGCTAAACTTAAATTATTAATGTTTCGTAATAAAAGGAGGAAGCAATGAAGTTTACACATATTATCCTGTGTGCCATGATTTTAATCAATTTCGGATGTGATTTAGTGGATGAAGCCATCATCGATGTATCGGGAAAAGTTACGGATGAGGGACAGGCTGTTGCAGGCGCAATAGTATTTTATATTCTTTATAACTCATTTAGCACCGTGTTTCAATATGGGAAGGTCAGATAAGATTTATTTTAAATTATACACTCCACGGACCAGGTATCAATCTCCAACCCCATATATATTCAAGAACCGTCCACGCAGAAAGAACCGTTATTAAAGAATATGCCAAATTTTCAACTTCTGTTTTTGCTTTTACCATACGATAGCCGAAGAAAAGAGTTAATAAAAGAAAAATAGTCGCAGTAATATAAGTTGAAAAATGAGTTCTGCTTAAATGCTCAAATTGAAAGATCATGATAGCGTGACATAGCCATATTCCTGAAAAATGTCCTAAAGAAAATATTATTCCCGTTGGAATATATTTCTTTACAGCAAAAAATAGTGTCAGGAAAACAAAAAGAAGAATTAATGGAAAAAAATTCCACTCAGCGATTACAAGAATATTGAGATACTCAAGTAACTCTCCCAAAACTCCCCATAAGAATAATCCTGAAATTATTCCATACCATGAGCTTTTCACAATATCTTTGCTATTTGATGTTTTAAAAAAGAAATAAATATAAAGAACGCTGAGAATGATTAAAGAAGCTATACTTAAAACAAAACCCACACGACTGCTAAGTCTATCACTAATTCTATAAACAGCAACCAGTGACATGTATAATCCGCCAAAAATTAGCAGAATCAATCCCATACGTTTAAAACCCTTTTTTAACATTTTATATCCTCCTCTTGATTAGTTTTGTCAATTGCAAGACTTATCGGGAAAAATATCTGTTGAAAACAATCCGATTTCTATTCCTGATCTGCCGGAATATTTTTTTAACCCCACGAAAAGAATCCCATGGGGTTAAAAAATAAAATAGAGTTGAGAATAAATAAAGGTCGTTTAAGGAACGATTTTAACGCCCTTTCCGCCTTTTCCGGGAGAACTGTCATAGACTTCTACCACGTGGTATATTACACTTATAAACATCTTGGGAAAATCACCATGGAAATAGCTGTGAATAAGATTAATATATTCCACCACATCCTTCTCATAATCGGTCAGTTCAGGATCATCCGGATGTAACAGATGGGCAATAGCTTTTATTTTATAAGTTGGAATATCCAGATATACAATAGCAACACCGGGATCGATCATCTGGTTTAAAAAAGATTGGGTTTCAAACTCCGGCGTGGAATATAATTCCAAAGATACTAATTTGGTGCGGTCAAAAATAGAATCGCAATTCACATAAAAACCCTCAAGAATCGCTAACTTTTCTGCAAAGGGACTGTCAATGGTTGAATGAAGTTTTTCAATTATTGCCTTAATATTTTCCTCTTTGGGTATAAATCCGGTTCCCTTCACCGCATTATTAATCGAAAATTGAGAATCAAAACGTTTTCTGCCATGGCTGGCAATCATGGCATTATGGGGCCCATTAAGAGGTGGTCGCTGCATTTTCTTTATTTTTTCAATTGTTTCCAACCTCCCCTTGGTATTCCACTCTATATATTTATCCGGCAGTTCTGTTACTTTAAATTCCCGCCATCTGTTTTCAACTTTAGCTTTAACTATACCTTCACCGTATTTACTCATATTTATAGTTGTCTGATGAAATGTGTTACCATCCCAGATCCGGACTTCCGCTTGATCCGATCCACAATTCACAAGAAAGCCGGTTATCAGGATGAAAGTGAGAACTCCGGCAAACAGAGCGATTCGAGATTTAGCAATTTTTTCAAACATAGTACTCTCCAATTTTAAATAATGATTAATTAAGACCTAGCTCAATTGATATCTGGGATGTTTTGCCGAAAGGTCCTAACGGCATAACAGCATAATTGATGATAGCGTTTCCCATGGTTTTCAAATTTATACGTAAGCCTGCTCCAAAGGAAATATTTTCTTCATCGTAGTTAAAGCGATAGCCGCTTCTCAAGAAAAACCTTTCATAAAGAGCGTACTCTAAGCCAAGATTAATATGCTCGGGACTGTCATTCGGATGGACCGCATCTAAAACCAATGATAATCTGTTACTCCCCTTAAATAAAATTTCCAATGATAACGCTTTAAAATAAAAAACCATTTTGAACAAGTCAATATTATTTATCGAACTTGCAATATTAAATATCTAATGATTTTAGCAAGTCAAAATTACAACTTAGCCAAAAGGGTACAGACAAGTGAAAAATTTAAGGGTACAGAATGACGATTAGTTGAAACATTAGTAGATGAAAATAGCGGGATAAGAAACGGAGACGGGTTTTCTATTTTATAACTTTTTGCCTGCATCCACAGCGGAAAATTGGTCACTAAGGGGGAAGAATAATCCGGTGAGCCGAAAAATATCTGTTTCCCCGACGGAAATCTCTTGACATTTTAAATATTGTCGTGTAACATAGTATCGCTATGAGTTTTAAAGCAACCAATCAATAAGGAGGAATTTATTATGGCAGAAAAAGTTGTAACTTGCGGAGTAAAGAAAGAAAAAGGTTACCTCTATTATCTCGACAAAAATGGTAATGTGGCTCGTTCCAAAATGGCTCGCGGCGGCGAAAAAGGCGGTGGCGCCGAAGTTATGAACCAGGCGGGGGTTACAAGAGAAAAGGGATATCTGTATTTCATCGACAAAGACGGTGATGTATCCCGTGCAAAGATGGCAAGAGGAAAAAAATAACACTTTTTCTTTAGCGATCAACAAATTTCATAATGAATTGACCTCGTCAAGTAGCGGGGTCTTTCATTTTTATTAACATGTAATTTTCTAAAAATATCTTATATTAGTAATGATGGAAACACGACTCGCCAAAAAAGATTTAATGCTGCTTCTAATCTGCCTTGTTGTGGTAGTGATTGCCGGTTATTTTGAAGTTACAAATTACCACCGGGCTTTTCCTGAACATTCGATTGATTTCCAGGTTAACCGTAAAGAATCGTGCGACATTGCTCTGCAATTCCTAAAAACCATGAACGTTGATCCGGGCGCTAAAACTCACGCGGTTGCCTTTGATTTTGACAACACCGCCAAAATATTCATCGAAAAAGAAATCGGCGTCGAAGACTCCGAAGAGCTGTTAACTAACGAATTTCGCATCTGGCAATGGACAAACCGCTGGTTTCAACCGTTATCGCGGGAAGAGATCATCGTTTCAGTAACCCCCAAAGGTGAAATCACCCGGTTTGAACACAAGATTCCCGAGGAGTCCGCCGCTCCTTTGCTTTCTATCGATGACGCAAGACGATTAGGTCACCGTTTTTTAAAAAATATCATAAACATTAATTTGAATGACTGGGAGTTTATAGAACATAAAACCGAAGTCAGACCCGATCGTGTCGATTACCAGTTTACCTACAAAAAGAAAAATGTCGAAATATATGACGCAACTTATCGCTTTGAACTCATCGTCCAGGGCGATAAAATCGGTCGGTACAAAGAATATTTACACATCCCTGAAGAATGGAAGCGTAATTACCAGCAACTGCGCTCCTTGAACGCTACAACCGCCACCACAGCGGATATATTGTTTCTCCTGCTGTTAATTGCTGTTTTTGTAACCTTTATTATCTATTTGTCGAAAAAACAGGTCAATACCAAAACAGCCCTTGCCTTTGGCATCATAACGTTCGTTTTGAAATTCCTTTCCGAATTAAACCTGCTGCCTCTTTACATATTTCACTTCGACACTAATCAAAGTCTCAGCGCCTTTTATAGCGGATTTTTTATCGAAGTATTCATCCAGTCGTTGTTACTGGCATTGTTAATAACAGTTATAACCGGCGCCGGTGAATATATGTATCACAACCGGTTCCCGAATAGAATACCACTCGGCAAACTGTTTTCACTCCGGGGTTTGAAATCAAAGCGCTTTTTCTTCAGTGTCATCATCGGCGTAACTCTGGCAATCTCATTTATGGCGTTCCAAACAATTTTCTACCTAATTGCAAAACGCTATGGCGCCTGGGCTCCTGCGGATATTTCATACTCGGAAATCCTAAATACGGCATTCCCGTGGATCCTGATTTTAATCGGTGGTTTTTTACCGGCGGTATTGGAAGAATTTACTTTCCGGTTTTTTTCTATCCCGTTTCTGGAAAAACTTCTCAAGTCTAAACTGCTGGCGATTCTCATCCCGGCGGCAATCTGGGGATTTGCCCACGCTAACTATTCTAATCAACCTTTCTGGATCCGCGGGTTCGAAGTTTCCATCTTTGGCATATTAATTGGATTTATCTTTTTAAAATTCGGCATCTTAACCGTACTCATCTGGCATTACACAGTTGATGCGATCTACTCATCGATAATTCTTTTTCAAACCGGCGAGACATATCATATCATCAGTTCCTCTGTTGCAGTCGGTATTATGCTGATTCCGCTTCTTTACAATATCATCACGTATATTAAAAATAGAGGGTTCAGCGACCATGAACCGCTTTTGGAACGAGAGGTTCCTGACCAAAAACCTTTGCATAATGACAAACAGCCTTCCGAAGCATGTCAGCCCCTGACAGATGCTTACCGTCAGTTAACACCAAAACGTATTAAAATCGGGCTGGCGCTGCTGATTGTTTTTATCTTAATAAAATTTATACCTGTTCAACGTATTGGTGAATTTTATAACTATCCTGTTCCGCGTTCTGAAATCAAACAGACCGCAATTGAATTTCTGAAAGGAAAAGGCATCGATCCGGATAACTTTAGGAATACTCTCATACTTGAAAACAATTATAATCGATTAACAGGAAAATACATACTGGAATACAGTTCAGTTAAAAAATTAAATTCCATACTGGCGCGTCACCTGAATAATCCTGTAGTCTGGAAAATGCGCTTTTATCGCCTCCTGGAAAAAGAAGAATATATTATTTATATCCACCCCGGTGAAAAGAAGGTTGTGGGCTTCGATCATTTACTCCCGGAAGATGCCGCCGCATTCTCGCTGGATAAAGACGGCGCTTGCTTCAGATCCGAGAAATTTCTTCTCGGCAGCGGATATCAGTTGACCGATTTTACGCTGGTTGAGGATTACTCCAGGCAGTTGCAAAATCGCAAGGAATACACATTTATCTGGGAATCTAAAGAAGGTCACCCGGCAAACGTCGAACAGGCGACATTAAGACTAAAGACCATTATCAGCGGTGATGACGTTTCGGCATACTCGATATTCTACAAGATACCGGAAGAATGGAGACATCATAAAACCCAAAAAAACCTGTTTGACTCAATAAGGCTGGGAATTAAGATTATCAGCCTTTGCCTGATTGCCGTTATTTCCATCATTATTTTAACACGCCGAATTAAGTCAATCTCCATCCAATGGAAAGCGCCGTTGATTGCTGGCTCAATAATTGGCGGGTTATGGTTTATAATCGAATTACTAAATTACCCTTTTGCCCTGACAGGTTACAATTCCAGCTGGACTATCGGTGTCTGGACCGTATTCTGGACACTGATTACCCTCCTTAAATTCCTCGCTATTACCGGTATAATATTTTTGCTTTTGGGGATTATTTCCGCGCTTTATCCAGCCGGTTTGACAATGCTCAGAAGGAATTGTCGATACCATTTTTCCCGTGATGCTGTTTTTGGCGCAATACTGGTTACGGTCGGACTGGCGGGGGTTCAGCATCTGATTTCCTGGGGTTCGCTGCGTTTTGCACCGACGATCATCTATCCCGATTTCCAGATTCCCGATGCGATCAACTGTTTTTTCCCGCTGGCACGATCGGTTATAGTAATCATCAGCCGGGGCATTATTTATGCAGCTGTGGTAGGTGTCCTCATTTTCTGGATCAAAGAAACTATTTCCAATAAAATATTGCGACCAATAATTGCCGCATTGCTGCTGGCAGTTTTTATCCCGGATACGTTCCATACCGTAGCAGAGTTTTTGGTTTTGTATGCTTCTTATGGAATTGCAATCATCTGGATCTGGATCGCGGCAAGATTTTTTCTTCGGAATAATATTCCGGCATATTTGTACGCTGGAATAACATATGCAGCCGTCACAACATCCGTTAAATTCATGCAATCCGGTACGCCCAACGGCTATGTCAACGCTCTTTTTATTCTGTTTATTGTAACAATTTTACTCATTGGGTTACTAACTGAAAAAAGGAGTATGAATATTGCCGAATGGCTAAAAAAATTCACAAAACGGGTTCTTGTCAATAAGTAACTCGATTTTAGTGAAAATAATCGTTTTTTATTTCAATACCATTATGCAAATTTGTGGAAACGATAAATAATCAATGAAATCAGATCAGACCCCACCAAAAAACATAGAATCATCAGACCCGCTCTTTCACATTGAAGACAGCAATCTCCGGAATAAACTCCTGAATACACCCAGAGAAGTTCAGGAATATATCTCCTCACTTTGTGGACAGGTTAAGGATCTGTCAAAAATCGGCGCCGCTCTCTCGGCGGAACGTAACCTCCCCAAACTTCTGGAAATGATCCTGGAAGAAGCCCGGCATTTTACCAATGCCGACGGCGGCACGCTCTATATGATGAGCGATGATGAAAAATCCATGCGCTTTGAGATTGTCCAGACCGATTCGCTTAATATTCGCATGGGCGGGACTTCGAGCAAAACTATTGACTGGTATCCGGTGCGCTTGTTCCAGCAAGACGGCAAACCAAATCATGCCATGGTATCCGCTCACGTGGCGCTCACCGGCGAAGTGGTGAATATCCCTGACGTGTACGATGTGGAGGGATTCGATTTTACCGGCACCAGAGCCTTCGATAATAAAACCGGTTATCGCTCCAAGTCTATGCTGGTCGTGCCGATGCGGAACCACGAAGATGAAATCATCGGTGTTCTGCAGCTGCTCAATGCCATAGATCCTATTAGTAAGGAATCCATTCCCTTTTCTCAATCTGACCAGGAACTGATTATCTCTCTGGCATCTCAGGCGGCAATTGCCGTCACAAACACCCGCCTGATCCACGATCTGGAACAATTATTAGAATCCTTCATCCAGGTGATTGCGGCAGCGATTGACGAAAAATCGCCCTATACGGGCGGTCACATTGAGCGGGTTGCCAAACTGACGCTGATGATCGCGGAAACGGTTAACGGCATCAATTACGGCAGTTACGCTTCCTTAAACATGAATGATGATGAGATCAGAGAATTGCGTATCGCCGCGTGGATGCACGATATTGGAAAGATTACCACTCCGGAATATGTGGTCGATAAATCAACTAAGTTAGAGACAATTTACGACCGTATCAATACCATAAAAACCCGCTTCGAAATACTGAAAAAGGACGCCAGGATCGAGCTGTTGGAACATAAGCTCCGCATCGCCGAAGGAAAATCTCTTGAGGACATCGGCGCCCCGGAGGAAAATTACCGAGCCCGGATTACAGCTATCGAAGAGAATCTTGCCTTCCTTGAAAAAGCCAATATCGGTGGAGAATTCATGGAACAGAAAAAACAGGAGCGCGTCAATTCCATCGGTGAAGAGAAAATAGAGCTGAACAGGCAGCCCATGAACCTTCTCAGTGAAGACGAAATCAAAAACCTTTGCATTCCCAAAGGAACTCTCACCGATAAAGAACGCCGGATCATCAACAATCATGTCGTTATGACCATTAAAATGCTGGAAAAACTTCCTTATCCTAAAAAATTGCGCAGGGTGGCTGAATACGCCGGCGGACACCATGAAAAACTGGACGGCACCGGCTATCCAAACGGTCTTGCGGACGATCAGCTTTCTCCGCAAGCCCGAATAATGGCATTAGCCGATATTTTCGAAGCCCTGACAGCCAGAGACCGCCCCTATAAAAAAGGCAAAACCCTCTCCGAAGCCATGCGGATTATGGGATTCATGGCAAAAGATCGTCATATCGATCCGGAGCTTTTCAAGATTTTCGTGAAAGAAAAATTGTACATGAAATACGCCGAGGAATACATGGACCCATCCCAAATCGATGATGTGGATCCCGATATCGGTCAATAAATATCCACTTTCTACGAAGGCGGCTGTACATTGCCACTGCTATCCAAAAGCGGCTTACTATAAAATTCCAATGCTCAATTCAATTTACCCGGTGAAATAATTTTTAAGTTAGTTGGTTCCTTCTATTTTTTTATGGGTCGATATACGACATATAAACAGAGTCTGTCTATAAAGTCTTGATATTAGAATTATTTTGAATATCGAATAAAGATTAACGATTTTAGATTTCAGATTTTCAACCACTTCGCAAATCGTTAATCGGTGGTTCCCCTGTGAAATAATTTTGTAAGCAAAATTAAAATCTTTGATTTTATTTCACAGGGTGAACTTGTTCTTAAATCAATTTTTTTTACTTTATGAACGAACACTAAATAATCTGAATACCCAATATCCAAGTATTTATGTCGCTATTGCTCCGTTTTCTTTTTCACTGTATCAATACTCTTGAAACTTATTGAAATCAACTCATCTGTCTCCTGTAATAAAGGGGGACAGTTTTGTTTCAGATAGTTGTTCTGAAACATTAATAATTCTAACCGCATAATCAATAAACCATTCCTGTAAGTCAAACTTTTTTTCTATTTCCTTCATATTTGGAAATTCCATGCCTGCCCCGTGAAATCTTTTTTTTATTACACTGGGGTTGGATATTGGACATTAACTTAACCACTCAATTCTCAGAAGAGCCAGGTAGATTTTCTCTTTCAAGGATTTAAACTGTTTCACAGGGCAATTTTCAAATAACCATCATGCCTTGTTTTCTTACTCGTTACAAGGTTCCCCGGATTTGTAACGGAGATTTCATCCTTCATTAGCATTCCCAAGCTGGAGATTGGGAATGAGTGTGGTATAGAGGATCGGGAATGAGCGTGGTATAGGAACTTTTTTACCCTGTGAAATGCTAAGCTTGCGAAACTATTTCATCAGGGTTATTTGGGATTTCATTATTGGCATAAACCAAAAGGACGTGGTTTCCTAATATTTAATAAATCTCTCGTTCCCAATTATATCATTTTATAAATTACGCCCCGATGGAAAAACCGGTTAAAAAAGGGCAAGACATATTTGTAGAAATCGAAGACCTGGCTTTCGGCAGCGCCGGTATCTCCCATATTAAAGATTTTATCATTTTTGTTAAAAACGGACTGCCGGGGCAGAAAGTCAATGCCCGAATCACAAAGGTCAAATCAAGTTTTGCCGAAGCCCGAATCCTAAAAGTTCTAAAAAAAAGCCCGATACAACATGACGCTCATTGCCCGTATTTTGAATACTGCGGCGGCTGTACATTCCAAAACTTGCCATACGACAAGCAACTGGAGTCCTTGCATGCCCAAGTTATACAACTTTACCGGCATCTCGGCGGATTCGGACCCGTTGAAGTTCAGACGCCCATTCGCTCTCAGGACATTTTCCGTTATCGCAATAAAATGGAATTCGCTTTTTCCAATAAACGCTGGCTGACCGGCGACTTTGAAAGTCACAAGCCCGAAGATTTCGCCCTGGGTCTGCGGGCGCCCGGCAATTTCTGGAAAGCCATCGATCTCAATGACTGCCTGATTGCACCGGAAGAAACCGCAATCGTGCTGGAAGCCGTCCGGAATTTCGCCCAAAAATATCATCTAATTCCTTATAATCAGAAAAAACATACCGGCTTTCTGCGACACCTGGTCCTGCGCAAAGCCCGGAATACAAATCAATTAATGATAAACATTGTAACTTCCGACGATCAACATACTATTTTTCAACCATTAGTTGACGAATTATCCGCAAATCTTGATAATCTAACCAGCGTTGTCAATAATATCAGCAGGACTTGGTCGGGAACAACCGTCGGTGAAAAACAACATCTTCTTTTCGGAAAGGATCATATTCTTGAAAAACTGGGCAGGCTGACATTTAAGATTTCCCCGGCTTCATTCTTCCAGACTAATACTGTCATGGCGGAAGCGCTTTATGACATTGTCGTAAAATATGCCGCATTGAAAACCACCGATGTTGTCTGGGATCTTTACTGCGGCGCCGGCAGTATTGCATTGTATCTTGCGGAACAGGCTAAAGAAGTTATCGGTTTTGAAATTGTCAAAGAAGCTATCAAAGACGCCCGGGAAAACGCTACGCTCAATCAGATCGAAAACGTTCGATTCATCGAAGGCGATCTCAATAAACTTTTTCAAAAAAAGCCCGAACTGCTCGATAATTTGCCGAAACCCGATGTGATGATCATCGATCCGCCCCGGGGCGGCATGCACCCGAAACTGATTCCTGTGGTCGCTCAACTCAATCCTAAACGTATTGTCTATGTGTCCTGCAATCCTTCAACACAGGTTCGCGATATAAAAATGCTGATCAAAGAGAGCAACTATACGATAGACAAAATCCAGCCCATTGACCCCTTTCCTCATACGCCGCATATCGAAGTGGTAACAAGTCTGATTCGCACAGATTAACCCCGATAATTCATCAAAAAATAAAATGTCAGATACGATGGAATCGTAAAAAGTATCAAAACTGTCATTCTGAACGAGGTACGAGTGAAGAATCTTTACTGGGTTCTTGTCGGAGATCCTTCGTCGCTTCGCTTCCCTCAGGATGACACGAATAATCACTTTTTTCGATTCCATCAGATACAATATATTGAAAATACCAAAGTTAAATTATGATATAGATATCTCAATTTTGGGGGTTAAATTTTTGCCCCGATAAATCGGGGTTGCTTCTGAATATTGAGAAGAACTTCAGTTACTGCCAAAAATTCTAATTTTGGAGTACAGCAACTGTGTTGATGTTACACTGACACAGTCAGCTTACTCCATATGTACTCCATATATTCTATCTAATAAAAATCATCTTAATCCTGGCTACGGGGTTGTACTCCGTAGCCTGAACAAACATGACCCAGTTAAATATGCTTCGCATTTAACGGGTTAAAAGTGTTTGTTTTACTCCTTTTATTTTTGCTGCCGTAGCCCCGAAACGAGAATGTAAAAACAATCTCTGGTAAATAATCCAGGCTATAAATTCCGGTAAATATCCGCCACCATCTCAGCGATGGCGGGACACGCCGTCAATCCCGGTGAATCGATTCCCACCAGGTTGATAAATCCCGGCAGTCCTTTGTCTTCTTCATTTCTAATAATAAAATCCTGAGCATCTTCGTTCTGCGCCTGTCGTTTGGCGCGGATTCCCGATATATCCGGTGACAGATCTGCATACTCCAAAAACGGTAAATATTCCTTGCCCTCTTCGTAAAACTGTTTCACATAAGCGGGATCAACATCGTAATTGATTTCATCAACATATATAGCGCTTGGACCGAGCGACATGGTCCCATCGAAGCGCAGACGAACATGAATTCCCAGGCTTACGGTAGTTGGAGTAGGATATACGAGATGAGTAATTTTTCCCGCATGCCGTTTTGAAATATTGAAATATTCTCCTTTGACCCAATAGATTTTATAGTGATTACCGTCGATATCAATCCCCAGCAGCGCAGAAATCTTATCCGCAAACATTCCGGCTGCATTAATCAATACATCCGTAACGAACGTCTCGACACCGCCATCCGCTGTTTTAACCGTTACAAAATAGCCGTCACTATTTTTCGCGAGATCGATGACCTCATGATCGTAGCGGACATCAACACTGTTTTCAAGAGACGCCGTTTCAAAATATTGCATCAATTCCTGTACGTCCAGAATGCCTGTTTCAGGGCTGTACAGCGCATATCGGGCGCGGATATTGGGTTCAATTGCTTTGATCTCTCTTTCATCAATAATGCGGAGACCGGGAACGTGATTGGTGAGACCCTGCTGATATATTTCTTCTACATTCTTGATTTCGTTATCGGTGTTGGCGATAATCAGTTTTCCGGTTTTTTTACAGGCGATGTCGTTCCGTGAACAGATTTCGTACAGCATCCGGTTTCCCTCAACGCAAAGGCAGGCTTTCAGGGAAGCGGTGGGATAATACATGCCGCCGTGAATCACCTCACTGTTGCGGGTGGAGGCATCCTGCCCGAAAGTGTTATGCCGCTCCAGCAGGATGATTTTCTTCCCCGAAGCAGATAAACGTTGAGTAATCGCCAAGCCGACCACACCGGCTCCGATGACAACAATGTCGGCTTTCTTCATCATTTCCTTTCGATCGTAATCATATTGATATATTACCAGGTCTATCGATTTCCTGTCTTCATCCAAATATAGAAGATCAGCAATGGGATCCCCACTATTGATCCAAAAAGTATTGTCAGGCTCAGTGAAGATGTTATGTTTCCGATAAGAAATGCAAACCCTATAACCATCGGACTGGCGTAAAAATACTTCATTTTAAAACGCATCAGCGCCAAGGCGTAAAACAGGGTCACCATCTGCAATGATCCGCCAATCACTGCCTGCCTGTAGCGTTTGGCAATGGTGTCTTTTTTTGAAGGAATCTCTTTCACAATATCCGGTGCGGTCCTGACATGCCGTTTACAATACCAGAGTTTGACGTCTTTGCAACAGGGAATGATCTTCACTTCGTATTGCCAAAGTGTTTGCACCGCTCTTGTGTTCGGTCTTCCGCAAACTACACAGGGTTTTCTTTGCAAATAGGGATTGATGTAAATTCGTCCCAGAATAAAAATTGCCAGGTTAATGAACACGACAATTATTACTATTCTCAGATTCCGTGGATCGGAAATTGTGTTAATGATATCTTTTGACAGAGATTGACGCATCGATTTTACACCTGTTTTACATGGAAAATATAGTGAATAATCCGAAAAATCACGAATGAAAGTTTAGCGTAACTACTTAGCCATATAAAGTGAGCAAGTTTTATTCTCGTTCCGACTTTAGAGAGTAACACACCCCGTCCTTCGGACACCCCCGAAAATCGGGATTTTACTTCGTTCAACTTTTTAGAGGGGAACCCTTGGAAATCCCCCTTAGTAAAGGGGGAATAAAAGGGGGATGTAACTTGGTGTGTGTTTTAACTTCCAATCGGAACACTCACCGAATAAATTCCCCAAGGGGACAAGCGGTTTATATTGCTGGGAGCGTCAAATCCACTCAATAAATTCCCCAAAGGGACAGGGAGTGGTTAATGTTTTCGTTTCGGTGTCAGCCGAGTGGTAAAGTCAGAAACTTCAGAAGGTTAATAGAAGATTTACAGATTGGTCAGGATGCTTGATATAACCTTCTGAAGGTTGGGTTGATTCCAAAAGGAAATTATAAAATTTGACATGTTTGCGGCTGAGTTACAATTGGGCAATCAATAATTTTTTTATCAAACTCTCTTGATATATCAGAGATTTTTCACTAAATAATGCGTATGTCAGTTTTTTCTCATTTCATAATAAAATTGTGATAGGAGGGCATTATGTTATCCAATGTAAAATGGCTGGGACACGCCACATTAAAATTCACCGGCAAAAAAACTGTGTATATCGATCCGTATCAGTTAAAAAACCGGGACGCCGCAGATCTGATTCTGATCACGCACGATCACTTTGATCATTTGTCTTTAGAGGATATCAATAAGATCCGCAAAAAGGAGACGATTTTCATTCTGCCGCAATCGGTAAAAACATCTCTCCGGGGCGATATTCGCCGGATTAATATCGGTGAAAAAATCATCATCGATGATATTGTGATCGAAGCTGTGCCGTCGTACAACACCAACAAAAAATTCCACCCCAAAAGCGCCGGGAACGTGGGCTATATCCTCACTCTGAACGGCGTCCGGTATTACCATGCCGGCGATACAGATATTATCCCCGAAATGAAGGGCTTGAATGTTGATGTCGCCTTCCTGCCGGTAGGTGGAACCTATACCATGACGGCGGAAGAAGCAGCCAAAGCCGCTCAAACTATCCAACCTGAAATCGCTGTGCCGATTCATTACGGTAGCATTGTTGGTTCTATTGATGATGCAAAGAAGTTTGAGAAGTTGTGCGGCTGCGCCGTGACTATTTTACCCAAAGGAGAGTAATTCTATTTCTGAAAATTCACTGAGCCACGAACTTGAACTGGCAACATCAGCAGCAAAAGACGCCGGAACGATCATCCTGAAATATTTCAAAAAAGATTATCAGGTTCGCGATAAAGGACATAACAATCCCGTCACAACCGCCGATCTGGAAGCCGACGCGTTCCTGCGACAAACCCTTTTGAGAGAATTCCCCGGTGACGGCTGGCTCTCGGAAGAAACCGGAGATTCTGCGGAACGCTTATCTAAAAAGCGTGTATGGGTGGTCGATCCCCTGGACGGAACCCGGGATTTTATCGCCGGCAGACCCGAATTTGTGGTGTCCATTGCGCTGGTTGAAGATGTCAAGCCCGTTATCGGCGTTATTTACAATCCGGTCACAGGGGAACTGTTCACCGCCATAAATGATCAGCCTTCTCAACTAAACGGATCCGTCATTTCCTGTAGCACAAAACAGCAACTGAACGAGTCCACGATTTACGTAAGCCGCTCGGAAACCAGAGCCGGTCTCTGGAAACAGTATCAGGATTTATTTAAAAAACAGATTGTTTGCGGCAGTGTGGCATATAAACTGGCGCATATAGCAGCCGCGCACGGTGATCTGTTTGTCAGCCTGAAACCCAAGAACGATTGGGATGTTTGCGCCGGGGACTTGATCGTCCGCAACGCCGGCGGGATATTAATCAATCGCAAATCCGACACAATACGATATAACACAGCGGATCCATTTATCCCTCACGGACTAATTGCAGGTCCGTCTCAATTGGTTAATAAAGCATTGCCCTGTTTCAAAATAAGTTAATTTTGATAGTTTCGTAAAAAGACCCGAAGCTGTCATCCTGAGGGAAGCGAAGCGACGAAGGATCTCGTCGATAATTCACTGAGATTCTTCATTCGTACCTCATTCAGAATGACATGATTTGTACTTTTTACGAAACCATCAATTTTCATTTGTAACGTATTTATGATTAAATTATCAAAGTGCTGAGTAACGCTAAATGTAACAACAAGGATTTTTGATGCCAATATTCGATTATGAATGTAAACATTGCGGCAGGATCTACGAAGAGCTGGTATTATCCAGTTCGATACCGGATTCAGATATTAAGTGTCCCGAGTGCGGCGAACATCAATCGGTTCGGAGAATGTCTGCTCCATCGATCTCAACTGGCGGATCAGTTTCATCTTTCAGCGGCAGCGGTTGCGAGAGTGGTGGCTTTACCTGAACAGGCTAATTGCCGACAGTTGTCGGTACAGTAATAATCTTCACCGGTCTATTGCCGGATTATTTATACAACAGATATTTTTCCCGGATTTTCATAAAGGACTTCAAATCCTCTTGCCAGCTTTTAATGATTTTCTCCGGGGCTTTTCCTTTCCGGATATCATTTCGAACCTGATCGGTGCCCATGGCTTTGTCAAACATGCCGGTCCGTTTGGTTCCAAATATTTTCTGGTCGGGATATAATTTTTTGATTGCCGATAAAATATAGATTTGCGTGCGCATGGGCTGAAAGGCTTCGATATCCGTAATATGGATTTGAACTCCCTGCAGCTCCGTGTTTTGACGGGTGAAATAATAAGGGCGGTAATGCAGCGGGCGAAATTCCACGCCGGATAGATTATAACTGTTCAGTTCCTTCGCGAATTCATCGGCATTGATCCATTCTTCTCCTACCAATTCAAAAGGAAGTGTATAACCGACACCGACGTCAATCGTATGCAATTCCCCAATACAACCCGTTGCGGCACAGAATAAAGCGGTTTTTCCATGGGGAATATGAGGTGAAGTGATAACCCATTCGAGACCGGTGTCTTCAAAAGTCATGTTGCGTTTCCAGCCCTTGAGCGGAACGACGCTAAGATCAACATTAATCCCAAATTCCTTATTAAACAGCTGTGCCAATTCACCAACGGTCATGCCATATATAAAGGGAATCGGATAAAGACCGATAAAAGATTTGAATTCGGGGTTGAGCACCGGTCCTTCGATCAGATTCCCGCCCAGCGGATTGGGTCTGTCCAGAACGATAAAGGCTTTACCCTGCTCGGCGGCGGCTTCCATCCCCATCGCCATGGTGTAAATGTAGGTATAAGCGCGGGAACCAATATCCTGAATATCGTAGATCAGAACATCAACGTCTTTGAGCATCTCCGGCGTCGGCTTGCGTGTTTTTCCATAAAGACTATAGACCGGCACACCTGTCTTTTTATCAACGAAATTGCCGATTTTCTCTCCCCCCGTTACATCGCCCCGAACGCCGTGTTCCGGTCCAAAGAGAGCAACCAGATCGACGTCGGGATGATTGTACAGCAGATCGATTGTAGATTCAAGGCGCGAGTTCACGCCGGTAGGATTAGTGATCAAGCCCACTTGCTTTCCTTCGATAAGATCGAGCTTTTCTTCCAGCAATACCTCGATGCCCAATTTCACTGCTATTGTGTTTTCTGCCGGACTGATATTGATAAGAGCAAATATTATCGCCATCAGGCAGAGAATCTTATGCGTCCTGTCTTTTCTCATATTGTGCTTCTCCTTACATATTTACTTGAACATCTCTGCAAAATTAATGAACGGTAGATAATTATCCTAAACCCGATTTCGGAGAACCTGTTCTACTCGTTCCGGGGTTACTCGCCTGACTAACTGTTGGCAGACATGTCGGGCAGGTAGTTCGGAACAATTGGTTACGGAGCGCAGTCCCGTAACAAGAAAAAACAAAACCGACTAATCCAACACTCCACTGACATGGGAATACGATGCCGACAAATTGGCGATCAGGAGAATGACTATTCATTTCTTTATTGCCTCATTCGCAGATTGTGAATAACTTGCGACCACGATGGAAGCAAGTATAATGAATGAAGTTTTAGCGCCTGAAAATGAATTGGTTGAAGCCGAAGAGTATGTCCTGTCGAAAACAAGCGACATTCCCACAACCGCTGTTGTATTAGGTTCCGGTCTGGGCTATTTTGCCAATAAAGTGACTCCAACCGTTGTCCTCAACAATCGCGATATTCCCCATTTTCCACAACCCACCGTTGTCGGACACGACGGGAAGATGATCTTCGGCGGTATCCAAGACGCTGATGTAATCGTGATTCAGGGCAGATCCCATTATTACGAAGGAAAATCCTTCTCTGAAATTACCTTCTACGTCCAACTCCTGTCTCGATTAGGCATTAAAAACCTGGTGTTGACCAACGCAGCCGGCGGAATGAATCCCTCACTGAAACCGGGAGATTTCGTTCTACTGAACGACTTCATCAATTCGACCCAACTTGAGGTATTACCACCCAAATTGGTCCCTGAACAACCGTTTTCGGAACAGCTCATCGTAATCGCTAAAAATGTTGCCAACGATCTGAAAATCAAATTACACCAGGGCATTTACTGCTGGACTACCGGACCCAGTTATGAGACTCATGCCGAAGTGCAGATCATTCACGACCTGGGAGCCGATGTTGTGGGCATGTCCACGGTTCCGGAAGTAATAATAGGCGCATACTTAAAAATGAATATCCTTGGAATCAGTCTCGTAACTAACCTTGCCGCCGGTATCAGCGCGACGCCGCTGACTCACCGGGAAGTTCAGTCGGTCGCCGATGAAATAAAAAAACCCTATTCAAAATTCATGTCAGCGCTTATATGCAACATTGTAACATCCGAAACATAATTCATTATACTCCGTACAATATCATTGGAAAATATTCCGTTTTGCTCATGATTGAAGTTCCCCCGAAATTGGAAATCCCTCATAATGCAATATTTTATATTTTAAGATGATAAAACACATTGACAAGTAGAATTAGTAGGAAAGTTGAGATGGAAAAAACCTTATTTTATGAAGATTACAATCAACCGCCCCTCTTTCCCCTCCTTGGCACGGGAGAGAAATGAGGAAATAAGGGAATATGGGAACAACCTTATATCCCTATACCATATATCCCTATACCCCCTATATCCAGAAACATGGGGCGAGGGTAATAGGGGAAATAAGGAAATAAGGGAATATGGGAACAACCTTATATCCCTATACCATATATCCCTATACCCCCTATCCCCCTATATCCAGAGTTCCTGCGGAAAAGGGGAGGTCATATCATCTCGACATAATATTAGGTACAGCACTAAAATTTAGGGATAACTTCCGTTTTGCTCATGAACATTGTATAAATAGTGGAAAAATCGTAATATTCAAACTAATATGGGACGCGCAGACAGACACACAAAAATTCTCAGGTGGTGGACGGCATTATTGTACGTTCTTGTCATTTATGTTGTCGGATCATGTGTTGTTTTAGGCTCATTATCCTATTTTTCCAAAGACTTACCGTCAATTGAGCAACTACAGAATATCGATCCCGAGTTAATTACTCGAATTTTCTCGGCAGACGGTGTGGTTCTACAGGAATTATACACTCAGCGAAGAATATATGTCACAATGGAAAAAATCCCCCAGCCAATGGTTGACGCCGTAATTGCTGTTGAAGATTCCCGGTTCATGGATCACTGGGGGCTCAGCCTGCGGGATTTCACCCGGGCAATTGTTATGAATATCGCAACTCTCAGTAAACAGCAGGGTGCGAGTACGCTGACACAGCAGCTGGCGCGTATTCTATACGAATCTATTGGTTTCGATAAAACAATTTCTCGCAAAATCAAAGAACTGCTGACAGCCCTTCAAATCGAACGAATGTACAGTAAAAGTGAAATCATCGAAATGTACATCAACCACAGCTGGATGGGAAGCGGCGCTTACGGGATTCAGTCGGCGGCAAAACGATATTTCAACAAATCTTCGGAAGAGCTGACAACCGATGAATGCGCGCTATTGGCGGGTATTATCCAAAATTCCAGGCGCTATTCTCCGATCCTGCGACCCGTCAGCGCATTTCAACGACGCAATCTTGTCCTGTACCGCATGATGGAGCACGGTTATCTTTCCCGGGAAGAGTATGCCCTTCATCGCAATGCTCCTATCCAGGTTCTCCGCCCCGACCCGCCACCGGCGATTGCGCCCTATTTCGTTGAACATATTCGTAGATGGCTGCAAAGAGAGGATGAAAAACTGGATGTCGATATTTACCGTGACGGATTATCAATATATACCACACTGAACACAAAAGTACAGGCGGCTGCGGATACGGCATTTCAAAGACACCTGAAAGTCCAGCAGGATATCCTTAATAAACGCTTGTTATCCAATCCACAGACAATCGAAGCAATCATCAGCGATTCCACTCTTTCAGTCGAGCAGGTTCAGGCAATGATAAGAGGTGAAGCGCCATTAAATAACTCTTTAAGATATTCTCTAGTTGTGCAGGGCGCTCTGATCGCAATCAATCCCTCCACCGGTCAAATTATGGCCATGATCGGTGGTCGTGATTTTAAAGAGTCCGAATTCAATCGCGCCACGCAGGCAAAACGTCAACCAGGCTCGGTGTTTAAACCAATCGTCTATGCAACGGCAATTGATAATGGTTTTCCTGTAACTACCCAACTGCTGAACCAGCCGATTGTCGTTTATCAGGAAAAAGGCAAACGCTGGGTTCCACATAATTTTGATTACTCCACCGGTGGTCTGACAACTTTCCGGGAAGGGATAAGAAAATCCTATAATCTGGTCGCCGCACGCGTTGTACAGGAATTAATATCTCCTAAATCAGTGGTGGAAACCTCCCGGCGCATGCATATATCAACGTACATTCCTGCCGTAGATGCAATCGCTCTTGGTACGGCGGTAGTTATTCCCCAGGAAATCACATCCGCATACGGCATATTTGCAAATCACGGGGTCTGGGTCGAACCGATTGCTATTTCAAAGATCGTAGATCGCTATGGAAATATTATCGCCAGCTATTCACCTCGTCAGGAATATATTTTCAGTGAAGAAACGGCTTTCCTTATAACCAATATGCTGGAAACAAACATAAATCATGGCACCGGCGGAAGCGCCCGCTGGAAATATGGTTTCCGTAACGCCGCCGCAGGAAAAACCGGCACAACCAACGACTGTAGCGATGCCTGGTTTGTGGGCTACACTCCCGATCTTGTTACGGGTGTGTATGTGGGCGTCGATAATCCGATGGTTTCACTGGGACAGAACGAAACCGGCGCCAAAGCCGCGTTGCCGATCTGGGCGCGCTTCATGCGTGACTCCCACAAAGAGATGGGTTGGAAAGATAAACCCTTCCGGAGACCGGAAGGTATCATCGAAGTCGAAATTTGTAAAGAGACCAAACTACTGCCCTCTGAATTTTGCCCAATTGAAACCGAGCTTTTTATCAAAGGCACCGAACCCACCGAACATTGTCAGATTCATACCGATATTGATGAAAATCGTGAAATTGATCGGGTAATTTTCTAATTATAGGGGTTTATTCCTAATATTTCGCTACCATTCTTTATCCGGGAACCATACATTTCTGACGTTGGACAAAGAAATCATTATCAGAGAAAGTCAGAAAACAAGCCGCCGGCTCCGGGAAACATTCCTAAAAAATTAATGAGGTAGAATCAATGAATATCAATATCAAACAAAGTATCCGCCTTTTCGTTGCCACTCTGTTTGTTGTCACATTGTGCCAGGCACAATCAGGATCTATATCAAACGAAATGCTGGAAAAAATTCAATCGTCAGTCCAAATGGATTCCTATACCAGGGCAATGCAAAATGCAGTTTCCAATAATGACATTAAACAGCTCGCCCTGAATCGCAGTGTAATGACTGAAATCGATCATCACTTTGCTTATAAAATCCCCATTTTACCCATCACTGATCAGAAATCCTCCGGCAGATGCTGGTTATTCACCGCTCTGAACGTAATTCGTCCGAAAGTCATTGAAAAATACAATTTAAAAGAATTCGAATTCTCACAGAATTATCTTTTCTTCTGGGATCAGCTGGAAAAATCGAACCTCTTTTTAGAAGCCGTGATTCGCATCAGGGACAAGGACATTGATGACCGGGAAGTACAGTGGTTGTTTAAACGCCCCGTCGGTGATGGCGGCGTGTGGAATATGATGCCCAGTCTTGTCGAAAAATACGGGCTGGTTCCCAAAGATGTCATGCCCGAATCTTACAACAGCGAAAACACATCGATGATGCGGCGGCTCGTTCGCCGGAAAATCCGCTCACAGGGGATGCAAATCCGCGAGTGGCACACCCAGGGCAAAAGCGAAAAATATATCCGGAAAAAGAAGATTGAGATGCTAACCGATATTTACCGTATTTTAATTATATCCCTGGGAACACCGACAACGGAATTTACCTGGCGCTACACCGACGCCAATGACAGCCTCATTGTAGGTAAAATCTATACACCTCAGGAATTTTATAACGAAGTTGTCGAGACGCCGTTGTGCGATTACGTTATGCTGATGGATGATCCATCCCGCGAATATTTCAAACTCTATGAAATTGAATACGACCGCAACCGCTGGGACAGCCGGAACTGGACTTTTATCAATCTACCGGCTAAAGAAATCAAAATATTCGCTAAACAATCTATTCTCGCTGATGAACCGATGTATTTTTCCTGTGATGTCGGCAAGCACCTAGATCGGGACAAGGGACTGTTAGCAGTTGATCTGTACGATTACGAATCTGTCTATGGCGTATCATTCAACATGACCAAAAAAGAGCGGATTTTAAGCTATGAGAGCGGTTCAACTCACGGGATGTCTCTGGTCGGAATTGATACAACTAACGATGGAACCGTTACTAAATGGCTGCTTGAAAACAGCTGGGGACCAGACGCCGGAAATGATGGTTATTTAACCATGACCGATGAATGGTTTGACAAATATATGTTCCGGCTGGTGGTTCTCAAACATTTCCTGCCGCAGGATGTTCTGGATGTGCTGAAACAGAAACCGGAAAAACTGCCGCCATGGGATCGTATGTTTTAAACATTTTGGTAGTGTCAAAAGTTTTATGAAAAGATAAAAAACCGAGTTTATCTGGGAAAATGGTTGAAATATTTATCAATAACAAACAAAAAGAGATTATATCTTTAGATTTCGTAAAGAGTAGAAAGAACGGTACAATCCTGAAAGGATTAAATATGAATAACTACGGGCAAAACCCGTAGAGGGGAGAAAAAGTGCTAACATCAAACCCTGAAAGGGTTTAATAGGATGTCAACTTACACTCAGATTTTATACCATATTGTATTCCCAACTAAGAAACGTAAAAAAAGTCTTTCTCAGGAAAATGATGAAATGCTGTATCGCTATATATGGGGAATCATAAAGAATAAAAACTGCCACCTCTATAGAATAAATGGTGTTGCAGATCATATCCATATTGTCACTCATTTGCATCCTTCTATCGCTCTGGCGGATTTCATCAAAGATATAAAGGTTGCCAGTTCCGTCTGGATTAAAAAAGATACTGTTTTTCCTGAGTTTGATAGATGGCAGAGTGGGTATGCTGCTTTTACTTATTCAATAGATTCAAAGAACAATTTAATAGAATATGTAAAAAACCAGAAGGAGCATCATAGAAAAGTGAGTTTTGAAGAGGAACTCCGAAACCTTTTGATCGAACAAGGTATTGATTTTGACAAGAAATATCTGGATTGATTTAACCCCTTCAGGGTTAGTAAGATTAGGCTCTGCTTATGTCAACCGGTTTCACCAGATGTTATTCATGTTAATCCCCTTGCGGGGATTTATGAAAAGGATAAAGGGATCACATATTGCGCAGGGAAACTTTTTGCGTTATAAGCCGGGAATATGTGAATGGCAATTATCTTGTCTCGAAATCCCGTCCCGGAGGGATCCCGTTGGGGGAGGGATTTAACATGAATAACATCAGACGAAGTCTGGTGAAAGGAAAAGTTTTTCCCCGGGTTAAACACTGAAGGTGTTTAACTTGATTGTATAGGAATTTTCATTTTTTACTGTTTGGAACGATTTAGGAAGGAAGAGTTAATGATTGAAATATAATAGTGAAATATTTATGTTATGATGAATGAAAATGGAAAAACAAGAGAGGCGGGATTGGAATATATACAAGCAGATATTTGCAGATTACTGGAATAGTTATAAAAGGAAGTGTCCGAAATATGACAGTATTTATTAT
>JAUVYH010000084.1 GCA_030603165.1 Fidelibacterota bacterium | reverse complement strand
TTGCAAACGAACATTTCTTTAAGTTTCACAAATGGAATTGTTACGTGTGATAACAATTTGAAAATTTTTGACAGAAAGAGTTTTATTTTCTTTCTCCAACTTGCTTTTATTTCACGAAGAGCAAATATAGCGTTATGAAGTCGTTCCACTTCTACATGTTTTGTAAATAGATCGGTGAGAACCCCGATTTTGGTTTCATCTTCCGAAGTAATTTTAACGGTTAAATTGTGGATCAAGGAGGCGAGAGTATAAATGCCCTGTTCGGCGATAAGCACGGGCAGTCCGGTTTCCCGAAGCACCTTCATTATGCTTTCTGGAGGAGTTTCCCCGGAAAGAAGCAATCCGGCAAGATTAGGAGTTTTACTATGGTACAAAACAAGCGCCGCCAGAAGCACATCGGTTCGATCGCTGGAAGTAATTATCAGTGTTTTGCTTTGTGAATTTGTTACGCTTTCCATTAAAACATGCAGTTCCTGTGTAGCGACAACGACGTTTTCAATTTGTTTATTCCATGAGGATGTCTTATCGCATTCATCTTCATTTAAGATTTTTGCATTCAATTCTGCTTTTATCGTCGATAATGTCGGCTCTGATAAAATTGATTTATGAGGAATAAAACCGAAAATATCAAGGTCGTTTTGTAACCTTAGTCCCGCTTTTAGCAGATTGCTTACCTTCTCATATTTTTCCATTTTTATTTTGTTTATGATCACTCCAAGCACCCTGCACCCACAAGATGCGAAGAGAGAATAGTTAAGCGCTATTCTATCAATTGTACTGCCCACGCCGCCTTCACTGATAATCAGTACCGGAGCATTTAATAATTTGGCAACATGAGCGTTTGATAAATTAAAAACCGAGCCTACTCCTCCATGACCGGTTCCTTCAATTATTACAATATCACTTTTCTTTTCGATATTTTTAAATGCCTTTAATATCCTGTTCCTGGGAGATTTTAACTTTCCCGTTATATATTTGCCCGTTTGTTCTTTTCCGACTACGAAAGGGCCCATATCTTTGAGATCACCCTGAAGCACAAAATTTTTACTCATCAATAGAACATCTTCAGGGATTTTGTTCTCTCCGATTATTGAATAGCGCTGGGAAATCGGTTTTATATAACCAACTTTGTGTCCTTTTTTCAACAGAGAATTAATGAGTCCCAGAGAGATGGACGTTTTTCCAACATTTTTTCCCGTTGCCGCAATAAATATCCTTTTTGCCACTCTATTCTCCTAACCTGGTTAAGCTCCTGAAGGAGCAGGCAGAACCAAAAATTGAAAAAATATTTTATAAACGCAGAGGCGCAGAGAACGCCTGTCTGCGTGCGGACACGCACAGGCAGGCAGAGATTTATTAAATGTATAAAAAACATGTAGCCAAACCGAAGTTGCTGACACATTTAAGATAAACACTTTTTGGAAAAAGTTTTCTGATAAATCCCGTGTAATAATTCGTTTATTCACCTTCATGTTATTTTTGTCTTTTCTTATTACATGGGGCAAACCCTGCGTACCTTTGCGATCTCTGCGCCTTTGCGTTAATATTTTCTTTACTCTTTTAATATTTCAAGTTTCAAATTTAATATTTTTGGGCGAATTATTCATAACTATATTCGCATGAGGTAGCGGAATACGGTCAGGACTCGGCACAGGTGTTTAATCGGGAAACCTTGAAAAAAGCATCAAGCGCCGGAGAAGAAGAATGGAAGTGTCCGAAACGGTATATCAACGGTGAAAAATGATAAAAGGGATTAAATATAAACTAAAAGAAGGAGATTGGGATGACCGACAAGAAACATTCCAGTATTTGTAGTTGCGATAGAAGTGCCAGGTCTGAGGACCTGACACAACTGAAGCTATGGAGCATATCAATGGTTCCGTCACGTCCTCAGACCCGACGGAACAACGAAACTATATTCGCAAGAGGCGACGGAATACGGCTGGGACTCGGTGCAGGTGTTTAATCGGGCGCCCCTGAAATAAGCGCTAAACGCCGGAGAAGAAGAATGGAAGTGTCCGAAACGGTATATCAAGGGTGAAAAATGATAAAAGGGATTAAATATAAACTAAAAGAAGGAGATTAGGATGACCGACAAGAAACATTCCAGTATTTGTAGTTGCGATAGAAGTGCCAGGTCTGAGGACCTGACACAACTGAAGCTATGGAGCATATCAATGGTTCCGTCACGTCCTCAGACCCGACGGAACAACGAATATTCTTGGACAGGATTAACCTCGATGGGAAAGGGGTTGAACTGCTCAGGTCTGATTTCCCTAACACCTCCGGCGTTTTGTCTTTGGGGACATCTTCTCTTTCACCAGACTTCGTCTGATGTTATTCACATTCAATCCCTCCCCCAACGATAATGCCATTTGGCAATAAAAATTGACCAAATGTCAATATCGTCACATGTGCCATATGTCACAATCTAGGGGATCCCTTCGGGGCGGGATTGTCTGACTTACTTCCACTTCTCTAAACCCTGCAAGGGTTAAACATAAATAACAGCAGGTGAAACCTGTTGACCGGAGAACGACCAAAAGTCCTCAACCATACAAGGGCTCACATCTCGTTCCCAACCTGAATCCACTGTCCCACTCGTTCCCAAATTGAATTTGGGAACGAGGATCAACGAAACCATAATTCCCTTGATTTAATTACTTTACAAATTTATATTGAAGCCATGGAAATTCAACTGAAATATTTTTGCATTTTAATAAACATTGAGGCAATATGTGGAGCATCTTGACTGCTATAAAGGCTGATAGATGGAAGCTATTTACATGTATTGACTATGTTATGCTTACAATAAATATTCTCGATCCTTGTGATAATTAATTGAGAAGAAATACATGGAAAAATTAAAGTTCTACATTGATACATCGGTAATTGGAGGTTGTTTTGATGAGGAATTTTCCAAATGGTCAAATAAGTTATTTGAGGAATTTAAGTTAGGAAACAAAATTGCTGTAATATCTGAATTAGTAATCGAAGAGTTAAAGAATGCTCCTGTCAATATTAAAAACAAACTAAAAGAAATTCCCAATGAATTTTTAATAATTGTTGAAAATAGCAATTCAATGATACAACTTGCAGAAAAGTATTTGGAGTTAAAAGTTTTACCGGAAAAATTTAAAGATGACGCGTTGCATATTGCAACAGCAACAATATTGAATGTTGACGTTTTGGTAAGTTGGAATTTTAGACATCTTGTAAATTTTAATAGAATTAAACAGTTCAATGGAGTTAATCTATTATGTGGATACCGTGAAATAGATATTAGAAGCCCAAGGGAGTTAATTAATAATGAAGACTAAAACCTTTGATTGTGTTAAGATGAAATTGGAACTTCAAGAGAAACTTTATAAAGAAACTGAAAACTTAAGTCTCAAAGAATTCGTGAAATATATTCATAACAACATAAAAAAATCTGATTTAATGCGAGATTTAGAGAAGAAGAGAAGCGTAACAATCCAATCCGTCAGCTGACGGACAGAAACGTAGTTGGATTGTTATTTTTTTGTTATCTTTTACAAATTGGAGGCTACTATTATGAAAGAAGAACAATTACTCGAGCGAATCGTGCTGAACCCAAAAATCATGGTAGGTAAGCCTGTCATACGGGGAACTCGTTTAACTGTCGATTTCATTCTTAATCTCTTGGCGCACGGGGCTACAGAGAATGAGATTTTGAATGAATACAAAGGTCTCACCATTGAAGACATACATGCTTGCTTCCTTTTCGCCACCAAGTCCCTCAAGAACACTGAATTTATGCCGTTAATGGCGGAGCATTCCTAATGCGATTCCTCGTGGATGAATGTACAGGCACATTTGTCGTAGTCACGGAAAAGCAGATTCATTTTGCCCTAAGGGTAATATGATGGAAACCATTTCAATGTATTGACTATTTAAGCGTAATAAAAAAATAATAAACACAAATGATGGAGGTGAACGATGCGTAAACATTTCTTAATGACAACTTTATTGACAGCCTTTTTCTTGGTAGGTTTTCTGTCATGTGAAAAAGAACCGACAAGTTCTAAGGATGACGATACTATTATTGATATTGACGGTAACGTATATCAAACGGTAAAAATTGGCGATCAATGGTGGATGGCGGAAAACCTGAAAGTAACCCACTACCGTAATGGCGATGAGATTCCCAATGTGACCGACAGTACTGAGTGGTCTAATCTTACTACAGGCGCGTACTGCAATTATGATAACGATGCAAATAATGCGACCACTTATGGCAGCCTATACAACTGGTATGCGGTAAATGACAGCCGCAATATAGCGCCCACCGGCTGGCATGTGCCAAGTGATGCGGAGTGGAAAGAACTGGAGATGTACCTCGGTATGAGCCAGTCGGATGCTGATGATACCGGGTATCGGGGAACAGATGAAGGAGATAAACTTAAATCGATCAGCGGATGGTATAGTGATGGCAATGGAACGGATGATTACGGTTTTTCCGCGCTGCCCGGTGGCTACCGTGGCAACGATGGTAATTACTACTTCATGGGTAACAAAGCCGGTTTCTGGTCATCTACTGAGGACGGTAGTTACAATGCATGGAGCCGGATACTGAATTCTAGTTATTCAGGTGTCTACCGTAACGGCAGCAATAAGGAAGTCGGTTTTTCGGTTCGTTGCGTGAGGGATTAGACTATTTGACTATTTTTCCCGATAGATAAAGTCTGGTATCAGAAGAATTGTTTTATGGAGTGTGCTATGGAGTGTGTTGACTGTGTCAACGCATACATCGACACAGTCGATGTACTCCAAACTGTACGCCAAACATGAGAAAAGGAATGATTTTTAATAAGCTGTCAGGTTGGTGGTGGAATCACATCTATTTGAGTTGCAGGATAAGTAAATTTGTGTTGAAACAGAAACATTTATGAATAGAAAAACGCTAAAAAATCTTCGCCTCAGCGGAGGTCTCTGGTGAAACACCTGATCGTCCCGACGGTCAAGGTCAGATTAACTATCTCGTTCCCAAATTCAATTTGGGAATGAGATGCAAAACACAACAGAATTTTAATCAGCCCGCATAAAAATCCAACGGTTGCCTGTGATCATTACGGCAAGCAATACAATCAGACCCACTGCTGCGGTTGACAGCCCGAATACCGGGATGATAATTCCCGAAGTGAGATATATTCCGAGACAGGAGCCGATAATATCACAGGCATATATGGTTCCGGATGCGCTCGGCAATTTTGTAGATTCATGTTTTTGAACCAGGTAGGACAGCATCGGGAATATCGTCCCGCCTGCCAAGCCGCCAAGCCACAGCATGGCATAATGGACAATAGAAAAGGTCAGCAGAACCGATTGACTGAGCAGTAAAACCGCATACACGATGATGATAATAGTCAAACCGACTGCCAGCCGGAGAAATTGTTTGAACTGAATATGCTGAACCGAGCGGCGCTGCCGCCAGGCGCCCATTGCTGCTCCCGCCATAAATGCCGTCGTCAACAGCGCAATGTTTAGATATAAAGCGCCGACATAACTCTGATAGACAATAATCACAATCGATTCCAGGCTCATGATGCTGAACCCGATCACCGCCATATTCAGTTTGAGTATGGAAGCAGGTCTTTTCTTCACCCGAAACCGGATGATCGCAATCAGAAGCAGTCCGATTACAAATAATCCGGGATAAACAGGATTGGTTTTACTAAGAAATTTGTACACGCTTTTCAGAAAGCCTTTTGTTTGCTGGTCCCACAAAAGCGTATCATAATAAAAGCCCACCGGTTTTTGCAGTGTGTTGATTTGACAAATAGCATTTGCCTGTAGATGTTTTTCCAGAAAGGCGATTTTCTGCGGCGAGAGGCGATCCCACAAATAAGATTCCTGAATATAGAGATTGGATATATCCCGGTTTTTCAACTGAGCGGTGAAAAAATCCAGGTGATTGTTCAGCGGACTTTCCGAAGCGAGGAGATGCACGGTTTCACCGGGAATCCAGCAGCTCTGACTGAACACGCTCCGCACCGTATTCTCCATAATCTTTAAAAACGCCACGTGCTCATCGCTTAAATAAGCTTCTCCCCCGGGAAATTGCATCGAAACGATAGCAGTATTACCCATTTGCCGCTTTAACAGGCGAAAAAATTCTACCGTGTAAAACCGGTTCCACATGGCATTCACCGGAAGCGGAATATTTATTAGTACGACATCGAATTGTTGATCTGTCTTTTTAAGAAATTTCAGAGGATCATCAATGTGTACTTCCAATCGCATTGAATCAGCCTGTTGCCGTCTATGCGCATCGATCATCTTTTGCAATACGGCGTCGGTCTGAACAACGGTTACAGATTTCAATGTCGAATATTTCTGAATTTGCCTGTAAATATCCGCATTGGCGACGCCGATGATCAGCGCTTTTTGAGGCGCCGGATGATTCAGCATTCCAAAATGAACCAGTTCCTCGGCATTCTCTTCGATACCGATACTCCAGATGGGTTCATTATTCCCAAATAGCGTGACGCCGCCGCCGTGAAAAGCCTCGCTTATCGCCTGATGCGGCGATTCCCTGTATTCCCGGAGCCTGTAAGGATACCATTTTTTGACAACAGCTTCCGGTGTGACGAACTGAAACAGTACAAATTCGATGATTACTACGCCGGTTAATACCAGAATTTTAAATACCGCTTTTTGAAGAATGACCATAGCGGCAACAATTATAAAAAAACCGATCGTCAGATGTAGTGAGATCAGTGTATTCAATCCCGATCGAATGAGCAAAATAAAAAGTATGCCGCCCATAGCAGAGCCGATAACTTCGCCAATGTAAACATGATGGACGGGGAATTGTGATTTCCGATCTGTTACCCAGCGAACCAGAAAAGGGAAAAACAAGCCGTTTAAAAACGATGGGATCATAAACAACATACCAGTCCATAAAAAAATCCGACCAAGACCAACCATCTCGCTCAGTCCGATTCCGACAATTCGCCGGATCAACAGCAGTGAATAAGAACACAGTACCAGAAATAATGAGTATAAGATCATCAGCGGTAATAATCGCGGGGACTTATCGACATTTCTAAGATAAATACTGCCAGCCAGACTGCCAATGCCCGTCCATAACAACCAGTGTCCAATGGCAATGCACATCGTTATTTCATTGCCATAGAATGATTGCGCAACGAGACGTATAAATATCAGTTGACCGATAGTTGCCATAATTCCGACGGTCAACACCAGGCTGCTATATTTCAGCAAATGCTTATTAATAATCATCGTGCTTTATTTGTTATAAAGACCTATCTTTGTAATAAAAATTTTCCTTCGCTAACATTCCCAAGCTGGGGCTTGGGAATGAGCGTTGGGAAGGAGCTTGAGAATGAGCGTGGTAAAGGGGCTTGTGTCAAGGACATCTCTACAAGGGGAATGAGCGTGGTAAAGGGGCTTGTGTCAAAGACATCTCTATGAAGGGAATGAGTCGTTTACAATGAAAGCCAACCCTGCAAAGATCCTTTATACTAATTTGAATCAATGAGACCTCTTCTAGAAAAATTGCTATAAATGGAATGAAGTTTATTGATCGGAGCGAGTTCTGTTAGTACTTACCGTCCTGGGATCCCAGACTACTCTAAAGCCGACAAAGCTGACCCTGGCGACAGGCATATAGCGAAAACGGTCGGAGCTACGGAGTTCGTCTTTATCGTGATACCACGATCCACCGCGTAGCACTCTAAACATGCTGGTTGCCGGTCCCTGAGGATCCCGATACGCCGGAAGACTGTAGTAACCGCTCTTGTAATAATCGAAGCACCATTCATATACACTACCGGCAAGATCATAAATTCCCAATATGTTGGGTGGAAATTTTGCAACAGGCGATATTCGTTTCCAGCGATCCTTTTTGCCCGTGCCGGAATAGTTTGCCATGCTGTGGTTTAAATCATTCCCGGTGGGATATTTCACCGACATGCCGCCCGATGTTGCCGCATATTCCCATTGTGCTTCGGTTGGCAAAGAACCTCCAACCCACTTGCAGAAATCCATTGCGTCATACCAGGTCACAAAAGCAACGGGATAATCTTTTTTACTGCCGGATCCCTGCATGGGCATTTTACGACCGGTCTTCCGGCAGAACATTTTATATTGCTGAATAGTCACTTCGGTAACGCTCATATAGAAATCTGAGAGAGTTACTTTATGCACCGGTTTTTCGTCGCTATCTCCAACGTTGAATTTATCGCCCATTTCAAACGAACCACCTTCAATTAGGACAGCTTCCGTCCTGATTGGACCGATTTTTACGACGTCATTTTCCCCTGAGCGTCCCCGTGGCGCGTCGGGTTGATCGGCAAATAGAGGAGATAACCCGATTAATAAGACATTTAAGAAAGTAATTTTGCGGCTGAAAAGCATCATAATAGAATTTCCTGCCATCAATTTCCCTAAAAATATCATTTTCAAGAAGCAGATACAAGTATAATTTTAAATATTTTGTTCAATCTTGATTGTGCATTGATAAAAATGATGACAAAATAACAATCCCATGTCTCAGTATTTTTTGAGGAAAGCTGGAAATTTTTATACTATTTATATACGAAATATGTTAATATATCACCGCTGAAAAGAGAGTTAAGTTTCAAAATGATTGACCCCGCAAAAAAGAAATGTTACTTAAATTAAAGCATGATTTTAGGGAGAAAGACTATGTCAAACACTATGACCAAAGATCAAGCCCATATACTTGTCGACAAAATGCCTGACAACTCGACATGGGATGATCTCATGCATGAGATCTATGTTCGAGAGGCAATCGAGCAAGGTTTTGCCGACAGCAAAGCGGGCCGCACGAAGGACGTAAAAGAAATCAAAGAGAAATACGGCCTGCCTGAATGAAAGTCCACTGGACAGACACCGCAGCGGGCCATCTTGATGCAATCTATTCGTACATTGCTCAGGATTCCCAAGAGTACGCAATGCGTATGGTAAACAAACTCACCCGCAGATCACAACAGATTGCAAATTACCCTCAATCTGGTCGAACCATTCCTGAGTATGAAATAGATCAGATCCGTGAAGTAATTGAATCTCCGTATCGTATTATTTATCACATCAAAGCCGATCAGATTGACATTCTTGCAGTCCTTCATGGCTCGCAAAACATACTTCGACAAGAATAGGAAACCGAACAGCTGAATGTACCTTGTTCATCAAACCGCCGTTTGATGAAAAGGTGATTCAAAGAGATATGTACAGAGGAACACCAAATGACAGATTTTATAAAATTCCCGGTAAAATACCGGGTGTTGTTAAGTTTCCTGATTTTATTTGGATTAAACACATGTAACAATTCCGGAACTTCCCGCATGAATACAATACTTATCCACTATCACCGATTTGACAACAACTACACCGACTGGACTCTGTGGACCTGGCTTGATCAAAAATCGGTTGAATTGATTTCTATCGGTAAAGACGATTTTGGATCGATTTTCAAAATGGACGTTTCAAAGTATCCACCTAAAGGCAACATTGGCATACTCCCAAGATTCGGCAATTGGGAGAAAAAGGACGACCCTAACCGCTACTGGAGCAGATCAATACCCAATGAAATCTGGATATTACAGGGAGACGGAACTCTGTATCTGAACAAGCCGGATACAATACCCTTTATCAGAAAAGCATTCCTGGATGGTCCGGTCAGGCTAACTGTAGTATTGTCAAATCCACTTCATAAAAAATCACTGGCGCAGCTAAATCCAACAATTGAATTGAAAACCAAAACCATATCGAAATTCAATAAAATAGACCTTATGCCTGAAGATTCGGATTCTTCAATGATACTTCAAATTGATATGCTCGAACCAATCGAAATAGCCAACCTTCCGGGTAAAATTATCGCTAATGGATACAAGTCCGGTCCGATTCTCCTGAGAGATATTCTGACCGATCCGAAATATTATACGGATTCTCCTCTGGGAGCATTTTATTCGCCGGAAAAAACGATCTTCAAACTATTTACCCCCGGTGCGAGCAAAGTAACGCTAAACCTGTATAAAAAAGCGTCAGGTGGAAAGCCAGACCAATATTCCTTAAAGAAATCGGAAACCGGCGCCTGGTCGGTTGAGATTAAAGACAATCTGCTCGGTAAATATTACACCTATTCTGTAGATGGTCCCGATCCCGCTTACCGGCCGGATCATGAAGTAATCGACCCCTATGCCGCCTGCGTAACGACCCATGACGGCAGAGCTTTGATATTTCAGGACGATACGCCTATCGCTGATTCTCCGAAATTCCCCTTTAATGAGGCTGTTATTTATGAAATGCACATCAGGGATTTTTCCATCGCCGAGAATTCCGGGATTATAAATAAAGGAAATTATTCGGGTTTTACTGAAGAAAATACACGACTACCGGGAACAGATATTAAAACCGGGCTGGATCATCTGCTTGAATTAGGTATCAATACCATCCAACTAATGCCGATTCAGGATTTTGAGCATGACAATGCGGTTAACAGTTATTTCTGGGGCTATATGACCGTGAATTTCAATTCCCCCGATGGGTGGTTTGCCAGCGATCAATACGATGCGAGCCGTGTAAAAGAATTCAAGCAGTTAGTGAACGCTCTCCATCGCAAAGGGATAAAAGTGGTTCTGGATGTCGTTTACAATCATACGGCGGAAGGCAATCCTGAAATCCGCTACAACTTCAACGGAATAGCGCCGAATTTCTATTATCGACAGCGACCGGACGGAAGTTACTGGAACGGCTCCGGCTGCGGCAATGAAGTCCGCTCCGAACAACCGATGGTTCGTAAATTCATCGTGGAATCATTGAAATACTGGGTTAATACATATAAGGTTGACGGCTTTCGTTTTGATCTGATGGGATTGATCGACATGAAAACCATGGAAACAATCGTCAAAGAACTCAGAGCCATCAAGCCGGATATATTCCTCTATGGCGAACCATGGACATCCGGCAGCACTCCGATTAAACCAACTGTCAAAGGCACTCAGCGAGGCAAAGGATTTGCGGTATTTAACGATCACTTTCGGGATGCATTGAAAGGTCCCTGGCATAACACCCATCCGGGCTATATTCAGAAAGGAAAAAACATTAAAGCCGTACAGAAAGGAATTATCGGAAGCATCACCGATTTTGCGGATTCTCCGTCGGAAGTCATCAATTATGTGGCTTGCCATGACGGCAGGACGCTGTGGGATCAATTAGTGATTTCCACCGAAATGGACAGTGCTCTGACCGATACCGAACTGAAAGCGATGGATAAACTGGCGGCTGCGATTTTATTTACATCCCAGGGGGTTCCCTTTATACACGGTGGACAGGAATTTCTGCGGACAAAATTCGGTTCCCACAATAGTTATAATCAACCGGACAAGATCAATAAGATTCGCTGGGATTACAAGCAGGAAAACCGTGATGTTTTTAACTATTATAAGGGACTCATTCAACTTCGCAACGAACATCCAATGTTCAGAATGACTTCCGCAGAGGAAATCAATCGGAACATCTCATTCTTCAGTAAAAAGAAAAATAATGTTCCCGCCAACTGTATCGCTTACCGGATAAATCGTGGAAACACAGGTGATTCCTGGCGAAATGTTCTTGTGTTGATCAATCCAAATCACAAGTCCGAAACCTTTACAATTCCGGCAGGCAAGTGGATTCTTGTCGTCGATCATACGATTGCCGGGGTCGATATAATCAAACCGGTTTCCGAAACCGAGATTGAACTGAAACCCATTTCCGCAATGGTGCTATATAAACTATAAGCAATAATTTTTAAAGGATATCTGATGAAAAAGAAAATCAATATTTTAATAACAGTTGGATTTTCCACTCTACTTCTTTTGGGGATATCAGGTCTTCGCTCCTGCTCAACATCTTCCGAATCATTTCAACCAGCCGAACTTATCGAATTTCTGACAATCGAACCCGGAACAACAACGTCCGTATATGTCGATGATATATTTTTTGCTAAATCCTATAAACTAAAGTTTTCCAAAAGCGCAAATATCAATGTTGATTACAAGCTTAAAGACAACCAAATTTTGCTCACACCAATCAATAATTTTTCCGGAATTACATATATCGAATTCCTGAATAATAAGGAACGCTATATTCTGCCGGTCATTGTAAAAGAGAAAATCGAGGTTGAGTTTCAGATTGCGGTCGATGAAAAAGATGTGAATGTTTTCGTTATGGGAAATTTCAATAACTGGAGCCGCAATTCAACTGCAATGTCTGATGACGATAACGACGGAATTTACACACGCAGCGTTTACCTAAATGACGGTATTTATGAATATCAGTTTGTCATCGGCAAACGAGAAATTTATGATCCCGAAAACCCGGTTAAAGTTGACAACGGCTTTGGGTATTTTAATTCATTGATCCATGTAAAATCTCCCAATAAAGAACAAATCCCGCGCCTCTATTTTCTATCATATCAAAATGATCATTGTCTCCGTCTGGCGCTCGACGTATCAGAGCCGGGCGAAAATATTCAGGTAACGGTATTAAAGGATAACGTCTTTTATCCCTCAGAATTTATTGAGGTCGCGGATGATAAAGTTGTAGTCGATCTTTGTCCGCTGTCAGATAATTCGTCATTAACAACACTCAGAGTCATAGCAAGTTATGAAAATATACCGGGAAACGTTTTAACAGTCCGGACTCAAAATGGCGAACCGCTAACCTCTGACAATCCGTTTCTCTGGCAGGATGCCGTCATCTATTCACTAATGATCGACCGGTTTAAGAACGGAGACAGCGCCAATGACGATCCGATCAATCATCCCGAATTAGATTGGCGCACCAATTTTCAGGGCGGTGATTTTGCCGGTATAACTCAACAGATCGAAGCGGGATATTTTAACAAACTCGGAGTAAACACTCTTTGGATCTCGCCGGTTAATAAAACCACCGATAAAGCATACCGGGAATGGCCCGAGCCGCACCGCTACTATACCGGTTATCATGGATATTGGTCGGTCAGTGAAAATGAAACTGAACCGCGCTTCGGAACGCTCAACGAACTGAAAAAATTGGTAAATGTCGCCCATGATCACGGAATTAAGATTTTACTGGATTTTATATCCAATCATACTCACATCGAACACCATTTTTTCAGCGAACACCGGGATTGGTACGGCACGCTCGATCTTCCGGACGGCTCAAAAAACATCCGCCGCTGGGATGAGTATCGCCTGACAACCTGGTTTGACACATTTATACCGTCTTTTGACTTTATCAACTCCGGCGAAGCGCTCGAAGCAATGACAGACAATGCCGTCTGGTGGTTGCAAGAGACAGGTGTTGACGGATTCCGGCATGACGCCACCAAACATGTTCCCTATGAATTCTGGCGATCATTGACAAAGAAGATCAAAACAAAGGTTAATCCGGATCGCTCACTAAATGTTTTTCAAATCGGTGAAAGTTTCGGCGGACATGATCTGATCAAATCCTATGTAAACAACGGTATGCTGGATTCGCAATTTAACTTTGGTCAATTCTTTACCGCACGCCGAATATTCACGGAACCGAATGGAAACCTCTCGGAACTCAAAGTTGCAATTGACAAAGCCCTCGAAGTTTATGGATATAATCACTTGATGGGAAACATTCTTGACAGCCACGATCAAGTCAGAATCATGTCTCTGTTGGAAGGCGACCTTACACTATCCGAAAATGGCGTCGAACGGGCATTTTGTGAACCGGCGATTCAGGTGGACGATATTACGACCTATAAAAAGGAACAAATCTTATTCTGCTATCTGATGACTGTTCCGGGAATCCCGATTATTTATTATGGCGATGAATTCGGAATGACCGGCGCGAATGATCCCGATAACCGACGGATGATGCGCTTTAGCGATCAACTGAATCAATTGGAAAAAGAGCAACTTGAGCATAATTCGAAATTGATCAACCTGAGGAAAAAATATTCCGCTCTTCGCCGTGGCGATTATATCAATCTTTACACCAACGATAATGTGATGATTTATTCGCGAGGCGATCCAAATCAAAGACTGGTTATACTGTTCAATAAAGGATCACGATCCGGGAACGTTCATCTGAGTCTTCCTTCCTGGATGGAAGGCGGCTCGCTGCGGTCTCTGTTGAAAAATAAAAATTGTCAGATTATGAATCGAAAGCTTGTATTACAAATTCCGGAATATAGCTATGATGTTCTATTGATCGAATAACGCTATTTAAGAAATATCATCTTTTTCGATAGAATTACATCCTGATATTTTAAGGTAAAGATATAAACACCGGCGCTGACCGGTCTCCCGATGCTGTCTTTACCATTCCAAATCGCCGCATAAACACCGGCTTTTCTTTTTCCATCAACCAGCGTTCTGACCTGTCGTCCGTTGACATCGTATATCGTCAAGCGGATATCAGCCGTTTCGGGAATATCAAACCGGATCGTCGTAACCGGATTAAAGGGATTGGGATAGTTTTGGAAAAGTTCTGTTTTTTGCGGTATTAGCGGATTAAAGCATATTCCAACATCATTAGAATCAGAAATAAGGATGGTAAATGTTTTATTCCATTCACCTTTCGTTTCCCAAATATCTTTTGTCTGAACCCTGATGTGGTA
>JAUVYH010000110.1 GCA_030603165.1 Fidelibacterota bacterium | reverse complement strand
AGAAAAATCAGATGTTTATGAACTATCCCTAATCAGAAAGATGTTGTTATTAAAATGAACAAAACAATAGAAAATTGTTGGGAAGGAGGCATGCCATGACTATCAAAAAAGGATAACCCCCGCATGAAAAACGCCGCATTATTATTTTGGAACCAATATTGGGTTTTTAGGTGATTTAAATAATGATGGAAGTAGTGAAATTATTATAGGGGAAGAACAAATATCGGGGAATGAAGGATCAGGAAAAGTCTATCTCTACTCTTTTTGTGATGTGGAAAAAATTGAAGATGAAGTAGATTTTTTAAAAGAATTTCGACTTTATCAGAATTTTCCCAATCCGTTTAATGCGACTACTCATATTCCAATTGTTGTTACTCATTCAGCTAACATAAAAATAACTGTGTTAAACTTATTAGGGCAGGAAATTGCAATCTTGAGTGATAGAATATACAAACGAGGAGTATACAAATGAGAAGTATAAGATTCATTTTATGGTTAGTAATTCCTGTAGGAATTCTTTTTGCCGATAAAACGATTCATTTAGAAAAAGTCGTATCCATACCAAGCTATTTTTGGGGAGACCAGTTTGGTAGTTGTATCAATAATCTTGGGGATATTAATAATGACGGTTTTCATGACCTGGGAGTGACTACCGGCAGCTACCCTGATTCTTCACACATATATCCATGGACCCAAAGAATTGATATATTCTATGGCGGTTCTCCATTTGATTTAGATCCTGACATTACCTTCTGGAATTACGTATATATGGGAGGTTGTGCACATATATATGGTGATATGGACCTTAACGGGGATGGCTATACTGATCTTGTAATAGCAGATCCGTGCGCAGGCAACGATGCCGGAATTATCTGGATATATCTCGGGAGTAAGAATGGCCCGGATGCTACCGCTGATCTTATTCTTTGTGGTGAAGGAGTAAGATATTATTTTGGCACCTTTATATCAACGGGGGATATTAATGCTGACGGTTACGATGATCTTGTTATTTCCTCGCCGAGTGATTGTATTGCCGATTTTGGACGTGTATATGTATATCTTGGAGGAGATACGCTTGATAAAGATCCTGATTGGTTTTATCAAAGTACCGATGAGGGTGCTAATTATGGTGCCTCAATCGAATGCGGTGATATAAATAATGATGGTTTTGATGACTGGATCGTGCTTGCTTCTTATTCAATGACTGAAAAGCCTGCAAAATTGTATATTTACTCCGGCGGCGATTCTCTGTCTTCAAATCCGGTGTACCAGTATGAATCACAACAGTATACAGGCGGTAGAACTGAATATATTTCTAACTGGAATAATTCTGAATATGGTATGCTGCTCACTGGATATTTAAGAACAGAAGAAATAAATCACGGTGTTTTGGCAATATACGGAAGTGACAACTTTGATAATTTCAAAATTGATACAATAATTAGTCCTTTTGGCCCTGGGGATATGTATTTTTTATATGGCATTGCTTATGGATATTTGAATGGTGATGAATATAAGGACATACTAATAGAATCGGATTATTACATCATGAACACATCATCTATTTGTGTATATTTAGGGGAAAATGATTTTTCTCAGCCTGATACGATATTCAGTTTTCGGGAAGATTCTAGTAGGATAGCATTAAAAGGTACCATAGACTTGAATGCCGATGGCATTGATGAAGTTCTAATATTAAGGAGAGTGCCCGGAGACCAGGGTTATAAAAATTGTTATCACTATATTGATATTTATTCACATAAACCTTTTCCGGTAGTTGGGATTAAAGAAGAAAATATACAAATACAGAAAAATTTTAAATTAGGGAATAATTATCCCAATCCTTTCAATGCAGCAACTCATATTCCGATAGTTGTTCCTCATACGGCTAACATAAAAATAAATGTTTTAAACTTATTAGGCCAGGAAATAGCAACCCTGACTGATAAACTATACAAACAAGGAGAATATACCCTGGAATGGAACCCTGATAATCTGTCATCCGGAATATATCTGGTGAAAATGTCTGTTAATGATTGTCAGATGATAGCAACACAAAAAGTTGTATTGATGAAATAATAAATTTAATTAACATTTTGAAAGATTTAAGGATTATACAAATGAAAAGTGCAAGATTTATCGTATGGTTGATTATTCCCGCTGGATTTCTATTTGCAGAAAAAACAATTAATTTACAAAAAGTTGTGACTATGACAGGAACTCCTCCTCTTGAATATTTTGGTAGTAATATAGCCAATTTAGGAGATGTAAATAATGATGGATATGAAGATTTAGGAATATGTACAAACTGTTATCCAGACTCGAATGGCGATATTCCTTATATACAAAAAATAGAAATTTATTTCGGAGGAAATCCATTTGATACATTTTCAGATATTACTTTTTGGGAACCGTGGTATATTTATAGAAAAGTTAAAACTTATGGAAATATGGATCTAAATGGTGATGGTTATGTCGATATAGTATTGGCAGATCCTGGTTATGCTTTTGAAAGAGGTAAGGTAAAAGTATATCTGGGAAGTGCTGATGGACCGGATTCAATTTCTGATTTGGTAATTGTTGGTGAGGGAGAAAGGTTTCAACTAGGAAATGATATTGCTTTCGGTGATATAAATTCCGATGGATATGATGATTTAGTTATATCTTCTCCAAATGATTTCTATGCTGCTTATGGACGTGTTTATGTATATTTTGGTGGTAATACTTTAGATAAAGTGCCGGATTGGTATTATCAGAGTACGGATGAATTTGCTTTTTATGGTACTTCTGTAGAATGTGGGGATATGAATAATGACGGATACGATGATTTTATTGTAGGATCTTTAGGTGATACTAGTCAGATTTATTTTTACGCAGGTAGTGATTTACCTTCGACAATACCTTATTATAAATACAGTGCGACAAGTCCTTCCTATATTGGAAAGAAAAGTATTTTTGTATCAAATTGGAATGAATCAGAGTATGGAATGTTACTTAGTGGGTGGATAAAAACAGGCAATTTCAATCGTGCAGTTTTGAGTATATTAGGTTCCTCTAATCCTGATGATTTCCAGGTGGATACTATCTATAGTCCTATTAGTCAGGAAGATCAATATTTCTTTAGTGGTTTTGCTCAGGGATATATAAACAATGACGAATATAAAGACATAATAATTGAAACGGATTATTACAGGGATACGTCTTCTATTTTGGTATATCTTGGAAATAGTGATTTTTCACAGCCCGATACGATATTAAGTTTTAAAGAAGATTATAGTAGTATAAGGTTAATAGGAACCATAGACTTGAACGCTGATGGAATTGATGAAGTTCTAATAAGAAGGGAGGAGTCTGGAGAAAATGGCTATATCAGCTGTATTGATATATATTCACATCGACCGTTTCCAGTCATTACCGGCAATATAGATAATCCATGTACAATACCTGAAGAGATAGTATTAAAGCCGAATTATCCCAATCCTTTTAATGCAACAACTCATATTCCAATTGTTGTTACTCATTCAGCTAACATAAAAATAACTGTGTTAAACTTATTAGGGCAGGAAATTGCAATCTTGAGTGATAGAATATACAAACGAGGAGAATATGCATTAGAATGGAGTCCTGATAATCTCTCATCCGGTATATATCTGGTGAAAATGTCTGTTGAAAATAGTCAAAAAATACAAACTCGAAAAATGTTGCTTATGAAGTAACAAATTAATGCTTATTACTAACTAAAATACAAAGCAATAACATGATCTCAATCAGATTCTCAGTAAAATATAGTTTAGGACTCAGAATCAATAGCCTGGCCATTTTCGGAAGAGGCCCTCCGGTGTTCTGCCTTGCCTACTGTAAAATGATTGTACCATTGAAATAAGAAATGTTAGTAACAAAACAATTAAGAAAAAAAAAGGAGTCTTAAAATGAAAAGAGTAACCTTATTAGTGATATTTTTTTCAATTCTTTTTTGTTCTTTGAACTACATTCAAGGAGCCGTAACTCACACGGTTAGTTTTGATCGTGCTAAATTAAAACAATGGATTGAAGATGACTGGAATCGTTTTAGCTATGAAAACACTATGCCTTTTGGCAAAGTAGGAGAGCCGGAAATTCCGGCGATTTCAATAAATTTGATCATCCCTTCCGGTCAATCTGTTTCGTCTATAACAATCAATTCTGACAATAAATCACTGTTATCCGGTATATATACGGTATATCCTACCCAGCCGCCAATTCCAACCTCCATTTCTGCAAAGAAGCCGAGCTGGGTAGAGTCGGATTCAGCTATTTATTCTTCATTGGATTATTATCCGAAGGAAATTGTTAGGGTTGTATCGGAGGGCTACTTTGACGGAGCAACCAGAATTGTTCACCTACTTGTTACGCCTTTGCAGTATTCGCCTATGACCGGGGAAATTTTGTTTTATGATCAAGTTACTTTTACATTGAATTTAGTGTCAGGTAAAGATGTACCGCGGCTTCCTGAAAGAAGACTAAAAAGGAATCAACAAATCTATGATAATATATTAAAAAATTTAGTCGACAATCCAAAACATATAAGCAGTTATCAGCAGCGTCCTGCACAGACTAAATCTTTAGGTAAATCAGCGGAAAGTCAAGCGGGGCAATTGCCGTCGTACGAATATGTTGTTATTACAAATAACGCTTTAAAAACGAGTTTTAATGATTTTGTTACATGGAAAAGAAGAAAGGGCCTGGATATTGGTGTGGTCACTGTTGAAGATATTTACAGCATTTATGATACGGATTACCAGTCAGGCATAACAGATAACGCCGGAGCAATAAGGCAATATCTTACTGATGTCTGGCTTCAAGGGACAGTGTGGGTGCTTTTAGGTGGTGATGAAACTGTAGTACCTATTCGATATGGAGATGGAGAATATTATAATAATGGAAATAATACACATTATGTCATTCCAGCAGATTTATACTTTGCCGAATTTAATGGTGATTGGAATGTTGATCATGATACTTATGAAAATTTTGATAAAATACCTGCTTTTCCAGATCATGAAGGAGAACCTAGATACGGTGAGCGAACTGAGGATGCCCCCGAATATGATCCTGAAGTCTTTATAGGGCGTCTGGCGGTATCGACATCGGAAGAGGTTAAAATATGGACAAAAAAGTTTTTACTGTATGTGATTAACCCGAATAATGGAGATTACAGTTATCTTACAAAGGCGCTTCACACGCAAGCGGATCAAATGCAGTGGTGGGATTGGGATTATTCTACTGAAGAAGATCAAAGTCAAGCAGATGTTCTATCAGATTTGTTATCTGGTTATTTTAACAGCGAAATTGCTAAAGAGGATATTGGGAATAAGTATTGTACTACTCACAATTCTCCTCCTACATATCCGCTTGCCTCTGATGTAATAGCAAAAGTTGATGAAGGTTTCGGATTGATTACTTTCAGTAATCATGGAGATCCTGTTGAAATTTCTGTTTCGACAGGAGAAGGATATGATGAAGATAGCATCTATCACTGCCATTGTTGGGAACCCTGGCGTTCATTAAGGCAATGTTGTGATGTAAATGGTGAAATTTCAGGTATAAATTATCTTTCTGAGACAAATAAATATTACGTGATATATTCCATATCATGTGATGTAGGCGCATTTGATTATGACTGCAGCTGGCATCCGATTATTGACAGATCATATGCAGAAGGATTTGTGGAAATGGAGAATAAAGGAGCAGTTGCATTTGGAGGAAATACTCGATATGGATGGGTTTCTCCCTCTTTTTATCTTGAAAAATTATTCTTTAACAATCTACTAAGTGGTAGTAAACTTGGTGTAGCAGAAGCGGTATCTAAATCAAATTACAGCGGGAATTATTATGGTCATTATTTAAGTTATTCTCATCATTTATTTGGCGATCCGGAGATGGATATTTGGACAGACACTCCTTCACAATTTGCAAATGTATCAATTACCGACAATGGTACCAGCATCACAGTCAATTCCGGAGTAAGTGGCTCTGATATCTGTGTTTCCAGCGGTAATAATGGAGCAGATTATCATTTGCTGGCTACAAACAAATTAGAATACACATTCACTACAACTGTCAGACCGCTTTATATCACCGTCACCAAGCACAATTACATCCCATACACAGCAGTAACCGGTGGCACATTCACCAGTAATGAGACCTGGTTTGGGAATATGAATGTTTTATCAGGATGTAGTTTTACCTCGGATGCGTCTTTAACACTCTTACCCGGAACACAGGTATTAATGAACGGCTATTTCAATTTAGCGTTTCTGGATAATGCACGACTCATAGCGGAAGGAACTGAAGATTCACCTATTATATTTACATCCTCAAACGGTACGTCTCCTCAGTCATGGAAATATCTCTATATCCGGACAAGCAACAATGTTCTTTCTCATTGCGAAGTAAAATATGGTAACTGGGCAATATTTATGAATGGTTATCCGTCAAGCGGGAATGTTGTTGAGAATTGTAATATCCACGATAATGACCAGGGAATCCGAATGGAAAATAATGAGGTCGATGTTATCAACTGCGATATTTATGACAATCGTCATAATGTGGTAACAATGTACAATGCTGAAATTGATATTGAGGGAACCCATATTCATGATGGTGGCAGGGACGGTATCTACTGCTATTCGGCGGACTTGCTCAATATCTACGGAAGCGTAATTGAGGACAATGGAAATGGCGGTACATCCACCCGCAACGGTATCTATTCAAGATATGCGGATGTCATTAATATTGGCAAACTTTCATATCCCTACTGGTTTGGTTATAATACTATCAGGAATAATTATAATATAGAGGTTTATTCCTATTATGGTAATTCACAAGTAGAAATACTATACAATTCTATTCATGATGATAGTGGATACGAATTATACAATTATTCCGGAAATCCAGCTATTGAAGCTATCTATTGTTGGTGGGGTGAATATCCGCCGAACTACTCACAATTCTATGGAGAAGTAATATTTATGTGGCATATGAGTCGGCAACCATATTGGGAAGGACAAACACGTTCAGGCGGACTGAGCAAAGCGGCGATTCCACTGGCAGTGAATAACGAGTCCCCGGAGGAACGGATAATACGGCTGAAGAACACGATTACATCGAATTGCCGGTCAGAGAATGCCGACACTGCTCTTACAGAATTATTTAGGCTGATCCGCAGTGACTATGTCGACAATCAATATCAGGAACGCCAAAACTTTTATTCGTTATTGTCGCAGGTGTACAATGAAGCGAAAAATTATTCCTCGGGTCAAAGGGCGTTGCAGTATATGATTGTATGGAAAATACTGGAGAATGATAAGAAATCCGCTATAGACCTGTCACAACAGGGATTGACTATCCTTGACGATCCCGATCGAATGGGTGTTTTTGGCAACCTGGTATATTTATATGCTTATACTAATCAATTCGAGCAGGCGCATAAATTGTTAAAACAATATACCGATCAGTATAAGTTTGATGCCGACGGTATAGAATTTATTACAGAGACAGTTGCGGATATGGAGGATATGTATAAAAAAGAACTGGCAAAATCTAAAGGTACGACTCCACCGGAAATCGAGCCTGTCGATGCTTCTGTCCCGGAGAAATTTACACTTCATTCGGCATTTCCTAATCCATTTAATCCTTCAACAACCATCTGCTTTGACTTGCCTGAACAATCCAGAGTCAGTATTGCAGTTTATAATATTTTGGGAAAAGAGGTATGGACGTATAAGGGGGGAGATGCCTTTTTCGATACTGGTCTGCATTCCGTCATCTGGAGTGGTGTTTATAATAATGGACAATCCGTTTCGACGGGCATCTACATTGTGAAAGTCACCGGTCCGCGATTTTCCGATTATCAGAAAGTTTTATTTCTAAAGTGATACTGACAATGAGTAGTTGTTCCAGTAAATGGATCAGTTTCCAATTACGATTGCTTTATTACGGTAGGATTGTTCATTTGCCATGGCATAGTTTGGATTAAAATCTGTATTAATGCAAAAAAACTTCGATAGCCTGTTTACAAAACTCATTCCCAAATTTAATTTGGGAATGAGTTTGATCATTTTTTATTTATTCATTCACCAATCTCAATCATTATTGATTATAAAAGTTTGTCGATGTAAATTCTGCCGAAATGGCAGCACGAAATCTTTAATCTCTATTTGATATGGATCATCAAAGTTGACCATTTAGGGCTCCTATTTGATTTGATAAGTGATCCGCAGGGTATCCTGTTGGATCAAGGATTTTGTTAAATACCGCCCTAAATATACGCATTTCAACTCTAATAATGAATTATAAATACCCGTATTAACAATATATTATAACATTTTCAGGAAACCCTACGTAGTAGGGTTAATCTTGACCTTGTTCACTTTTCTCTATTCACTAAATAAATGATTTTCTAAATTACGCCCATTATGAATCGATTAAAAAATATAGCTGTCTTGTGTCTTTTGTCTCTTTTCTTTTGTATTTCTGCTCAAGCTCAGATTTACATTTCTCCATACGATCCGGTTTATGAAGACTTGCGCTACCTGCAAGTGGGTGGAACACTGGGCTCAATCGACCTGAACCAGGTGCCAGCGCTATCGGACCAGGTGTTTGAAGCTGTCCGGTCAGATCTGCGCTCAGAATCAATATCCCAAACCCAGCGTTTTTTACTGAATCAGATACGAACAGCCTACACCTTCGGCGATACCGGTCAGAGCAGCGGTTTGCTTAATCGTCTGTTGGAAAAGGTATTTGTAAATAGTATCAAAGAGCCGCAATTCTATCTTGGTGTGCAAACCGACCTGACCACAGTCACTGATCCGGGTAAACTGTACCCGGAATTAAGGACATTTGGCGCGGTCATATTACCTTATGGGATCAGTGTTGTCAATGTTATGACGATCGATCCCTACGCCACGGAAAATCCGGATTATATCGGCAAAGAATGGCGGGGATTGTCGGGTTATACGGAACAGGCTTATTTCTTATGGCAGACGAAATTCAGCCGTTTTACTTTTGGGCGCAGTTATATCATTAACGGTCCCGGTCGCAACAGCAGCCTGATGTTTTCCGGCGCTGCCCGTCCAATGGATCAGATGCGGCTGGAATTTTTTCACCGTCGCTTCAGTTATCAAACGATAATAGCCCAGCTGGATCCCATAGCAGATGCTGATCGTTACCTGACCAGTCACCGGCTGACCTTTTATCTGAAACGGCTGCAACTGTCTGTTACGGAAACTATTCTCTATGGCGGCGTGAATCAACGCCTGGAATTCGCTTACCTGAATCCATTCCTTTTTTTTCATGGGGAACAGATGAACGGTCCCGGATTGAACGGAAATACTCTGGGATCGGTGGAACTGACCTATTCCGGTAACAAATGGTGTGCATATACTGAAATACTGATCGATGATATCCAGTTTGACAAAGCTGTACCCGGTGATCTGGAACCTAACGAGATTGGTATTGTCGCCGGATTTGATCTGGTAGACCCCTTTGGAATAGGAGGATTGTATGTTGGCGCCGAATACAGCGCTCTGACTAATCGTACCTACAAGACCGCCAGTCCCCATGAATTCTACCTACACCGTAAAGTGCCTGTCGGGTATCCCTTAGGCAGCGATCTGGACCGCTGGGATCTGGTGTTGAAGAAATACCTGCAAAACTGGCAGGCGATTCTGCAATTTGACTATCTGCGGCGAGGGGAAGGAGAGATGGATGTTCCCTGGGATACGCCCTGGATGGATTACACGGTTGAACAGGGTTACGATGAGCCTTTCCCCATGGGAATCGTTGAAAAGACTGCCGATATTGGTCTGGAGTTTCGCTGGCTGCCGACCTATAATCGCTATGTTTTTCTACGATTGAATCTTCAAAACATTCAAAATGTTGCCCACACGACTGATGACGAACAGAATGTGATTGTTACATTGGGATTGCATTGGGATTTCCGGTTTGAGATTCATTAACCGCTAATTTCACGAATTACACTAATATGTTTTTACTACAGATGAACAAACAGCCTTGTATTATGCGAACTAATTTTCAACATTGATTATACGGAAAATCATAGAATATGTTGAAGCAGTTTATAATATCTTTGTTTTTCTGTGTTTATCTAAGGCAAATAATCAAATATTAAACTTGAGTTAATCAGGAATTGATTGACTTAAGTTCAAAGGAAAAGGGAGAAAAGGAGCAGGGGAGAACGGGAGGGATAAGAAATAAGAAATTAGAAATTTGATATTTGATATTTGCAATTTGATATTATAAGGAGTGCCTACCCCCCCAGCTGTCATTCCCTCAAGGAGGTCTCTGGTGAGATGAGGAGCTTGTCCCGACCCGTCGGGAAAGAATCCCCGTAGTCCAATGCGATCGAAATGGAAAGGTTAAGATCAAGATCGAGATTAAGACAGGGAAATTTGCGCATCCCTTTTGGAAAATCTTCAATCTTAAATTCTCAGTCATCATAAACAGTGACCAATTACCAATGACTAATAAACCAATCAACCATTGAATAATCATACATACCATTTGATATTTCAATGTAAATATATTAAAATACGAGCATGAAATTAGTTGATAGAAAAAAAGACTTAACGGGAATATTAAAACTGCTCAGTATTTTTCCTGTCACCGCGATTTTAGGCGCGAGACAGTGTGGAAAAACAACCCTGGCAAAGCAAATTACTCACGATCACTATTTTGATCTCGAAAATCCGCGTGATTTTGTAAGATTTGAGCATCCCCAGTTAACTCTTGAAGATTTGGAAGGACTGATTGTAATAGATGAGATTCAAAGGAAACAGGATTTGTTTCCGTTATTACGCTATCTGGTTGACAATAAACCAAAACAGAAGTATTTGATACTTGGCAGTGCGTCTGGAAAACTTATAAGACAGAGTTCCGAATCACTTGCAGGGAGGATCGGTTATTATAATTTAAGCGGTTTTCAAATAAACGATATAGGCGTCGAAAAAGTAGAAAAATTATGGTTAAGGGGTGGATTGCCGAGATCATTTTTGGCAGGTGATGACGAGCAAAGTATGCTGTGGAGAGATAATTATATTACAACTTTTTTGGAAAGGGACATACCACAGTTAGGGATTAATATTCCGGCGCGTGCTTTACGGAGATTTTGGATAATGCTTAGTCATTATCACGGTCAGATAATAAATTTTTCTGAAATAGGTAGATCATTTGGAATATCCGATATGACTGTTAGGAAATATCTTGAAATTCTGGAAAGCACATTCATGATCAGATTGCTTCAGCCGTGGTATGTTAATATTGGAAAAAGGCTTGTCAAACATCCTAAAA
>JAUVYH010000090.1 GCA_030603165.1 Fidelibacterota bacterium | reverse complement strand
GATGATCTTACACGACATGATAAATGGTTATGTATGATAGTACCTCGTCTTAAGCTATTGCGGGAATTACTTCATGACGATGGAGCAATATTTATTACAATAGATGATAACGAGTATGCTTCGTTAAAAACGATAATGGATGAAATCTTTAACGAGGATAATCTTGTGGCTAATATTGTTTGGCAGGCAAGAAAATCCGTTCAAAATGATACCGATATAAGTGTCAATCATAACTTAGTTTTGGTTTATGCCAAGAATAGAAGACAAACTGAACGACGCTTGAAGAAGAAAAATGCAGATAAATGGCATCAAATGTCAGGTTTTGTTTTTAAGCCCTTATTATTAGATAAATCCAAATTTAGTAACCCAGACAATGATTCTCGAGAATTATGGAAAGCAGATCCTTTTGATGCTCCACACATCCGAGAAAATCTGACTTATCCAATTATAAACCCTAATACAGGTAAGACGTATTGGCCTCCAAAAGGTAGATGCTGGCGTACAGAGAAACAAAATTTCAAAAAATTACTAGCAGATAATAGAATTTTATTTGGAAAAAAGGGAACAAGTGGACCACAATTAAAAGTGTTTTGGAATGAAAAAAAAGAATATGGTGAAATTGAAACATCTTGGTGGGGAGAAGGTTCAGCAGAAATATATTTTGACGAAGATATTGACTATGCAACCGCTAAAGAATGGACTAATTATGGTACAACGACTCAAGGTTCAAAATTGCTACAATATTTATTTGATTCAGAGAAAGTATTTAATAATCCCAAGCCAGTTGAATTATTAAAACACATTATTATGCAATCTGCTAATAAAAATGATATAATCCTTGATTCCTTCGCCGGTTCCGGTACGACCATGCATGCGGTCATGGATTTGAATAAGGAAGACGGCGGAAGTCGAAAGTGCATTCTGGTTCAGATGACTGAAGCCACTGCAAAGGAACCGGATAAAAACATCTGTAAAGACATTACACGCGAGCGGGTGAAACGGGGTATCAGGAAATTTGATTATGCATCCGGATTCCGCTATTACAGGGTTGGTATACCCATCGACGCAGAGTCCCTGCTTTCCGGCGATTTGCCGACCTATTCACAGTTCGCCGAGTATGTCTATTATCTCTGTACCGGCGAAAGTCTGAAGAATAAATCAGATATTGACGAAAAAACCTTTTATGTGGGTAAACATGGCAGTTCAGTGATTTATCTGGTTTATAAACAGAACTTCGATGATCTCACGCATCTGGCGCTTAACCTGAATCTTGCGGAAGTAATTATTGCAAAACATCCCCGTAAGCGGCTTATTGTTTATGCGCCCGCGTGCTTTCTGGAAGAAGACTACATGAGAGAGAAAGCCATTGAATACGTTGGAATACCATATAACCTGTTTCGAAGATCGGGAGAGTAGGAGTGTTTCTCAAAGACTATCAGGTTAATGTTGTTACAGAACTTCAGGATTTTTTCCGTGTTGCAAAAAAGACATGGACAGTTTTTAACAAGGCAAACGAAGTACTTCCTCCAGAGATGAGGAATGCATTTAATTATGTCCAAAAAACATTTGAGACCCTTGGAAAAGAATATAAAGATAATTGTAAAAACGGGCTTGGCGAGTGTTATCCGCGCATCGTCATGAAAGTTCCGACCGGCGGAGGTAAGACGCTTTTAGCGGTTGAGGCAATCCGTGAATATCAGAATATCTTCGCGCAAAAACGCACCGGGCTGGTTGTCTGGATTGTTCCGAGCGATACGATTTATTCCCAAACCGTAAAGAAACTGCGCGACAAGGCGAATCCGTTGCGACAACTTCTGGATCAGGCAAGCGGCAATCGGACAATTATTATCGAAAAGGGTCAGCGTTTAACGACCGGCGATATTGAAGGGAATCTTGTCATTCTCTTCATCATGATCCAATCCATCAGTAGAGTCAATGCTAAAGAGGCTCTGAAAGTGTTCCAGGATTCCGGTGGTTTCGAAAGTTTTTTCCCGGCGGATAACCGTTTTGATTTGCATGAAGAACTTGTAAAAAAATGTCCGAATATAGACCTTCTTTCCAAAGTCGGACCCATCATCAAAACGAGTCTGGGAAATGCTGTTCGTTTATCCAAACCCTTTATCATCATCGACGAAATTCATAAAGTCTTTTCCAATATGGCGAGAAAGACGATAAATAATCTGAATCCAGAAATGGTGCTTGGTCTGACCGCCACACCCAAGAGAGAGATGAATATTTTAGTCTCTATCACCGGACTTCAGTTAAAAGACGAAGATATGGTAAAGTTGGACATGCACATCATTCCGCCATCGGATCGTACAGATGATGACTGGAAGTCAATGCTAAAAGAAATCAAAGATCGTCGAGATGCGCTGGAAAAGAAAGCCTCTGGATATCGTCAAAGTACCGGCGTTTATATCCGTCCAATGGCGCTGATCCAAGTAGAAGCTACGGGCAAAGACCAGCGTGGAAAAGGTCGCGTTCATAGTCTGGATGTCAAAGAATTTTTACAGGAATTAGAGATCAATCCTGATGAAATTGCGATTAAGACCAGCGCTCAGAACGACATCGAGGACGTAGATTTATTTTCTCGGGGATGTAATGTCCGATACTTAATTACGAAAGAAGCTCTTCGGGAAGGCTGGGATTGCTCCTTTGCTTACATACTCGGAATTATTCCCAATGTTAGATCGAATACCGGCGTAACCCAAATTATAGGAAGAATTCTGCGCCAGCCCTTTGCCCGAAAAACCTGTGTACCCGATTTAGACGAAAGTTATGTCTATTATTCAAAAGGAGGCACACGGGAAATACTCGATAGAGTGGCAATTGGTTTTAGAAAAGAAGGGCTGGAAGACCTGATAACGTCGGTTAAAATTCAGTATAACGAGAATGTAAATCCTACAAAGAAAGTCAGTATTCGCAAGGATCTGAAATCCAAATATGAAAATGCGCTTTACCTGCCGGTCTGGGTAATGATAGAGAAAGCCGATAAAATACGCAGATTCTCCTATGATCTCGACATTAAGCCATATATTGGTTTTTCATCATATCAGATGAATGATCCTGTTTTAAAACGACTACAGGGCTCGCTGAGTAAAGAAACGCAGGAACGTCAATCGATTATTGTAACGCTGGACAAGGAGAGTAAGTTTGCTACAAAAGCGGAGCAATCTGGAAGTGAAAGAAGCGCCGGAGAAATTAGCATAGAATATTTAACAAGGCGTTATTCGGAAATAATTGAGAATCCCTTTTTAGCGCGGAAACTTGCTGCGGCTCATCTGGAGTATTTAATTCAGGGATTGGGTCATGCAAAGATTGAAGAAAATTTTGGGTATATTACCTCTTTTCTATGTCGTGAATTATCGGATGAAAAGACAAAGATAGAGGAAAATCTGTTTAAAGATTATTTAAAAAACCGGGAAATTAAGTTAGCCGTATCAATCAATCCTAAATTAGGTTATAAAATCCCCGACGAGGAAACGATAACAGTCGGTCGAGCTCAAAATCCGTACAATAACTATTTATTTGAAGATATAGAGTTATCATCACTAAACAGTCTTGAAAAGAAAGTCGGCGATATTTTCGATAAACAGGAAAAGATATTGTGGTGGTTTAGAAATAAAGTAACTCGTAATGGATATTCAATTCAAGGCTGGCGCAAATATAAAATCCGGCCCGACTTTATTGCTGCCAAGAAAAATGACAACGGAAATTTGGAATTGGTTTATATAATTGAAAGTAAGGAACAGATGCTGGCAGGCAATTCAGACACCCTCTATAAAAAGAAGGTTCTCGACTTGATGACCGATCAAAATAAACAAAAAAGAATTTACCACACAGAGCAGATGGATATACCGTTCGGACAAGTCAATGAAAGTGTAGAGTTTTACATTGTTGAGCAGGGCAAGGAAGATGAGAAAATAAGGACTTTTTTTAATTGACATACTTAGCGAAGAGGTATTAATCCTAAATTAATCTTCGCTCAAGCAATTCATTGACAGCCACCTATTTTTTTTAAATGTGAAATTATGCCAAGTGATAGAGAAAAAATTTACGCTAATGAAAATCTATCAGAATATCTGTATTGCATCCATTGTGAGCGAACGTACAAACATGGGGAATATCGATTAGTAAACGATCTTCAAATGTGGCTTTGCGAATGATCACTTTTAATTTTCGGCTGGTTCTTCCTCTGTCTTTTCCGGTGGAACCATCGCAATTTTATACTGGATATAGACGATCAGCAGGTATGCAAACGTACGCATTACAAGCAAGACCTTCGTCAGCGAATCATGCAAACCTAACAGATTTGCAAAATGCGAGAGTCCGAAAAGTCCAAAGGCAATTCCTACTAATAACGGCATTAACGTTTTACCACGCGTATAAGCCCGAATACCAAGGACGAGAATGAGAATACACAGCAACAAATTCATCGCATAGATCGAATCCCATGTCAGTGACATAATTTAATCCTCCTTGAAAATGATTGTTTCATAATAAATGGATTTTAAAACAGAGAACAATAAGATACAAGTATAAAGAAAATCTTTTTCGCCTTATACAAAAAACCCTGTCGCACATGACGGGGTTTTTTATCATATATTCAATATTTCTTTAATGCAACAGAATCATCTTCCGCGTTTTGACATACTGCTTCTGAGGTGATTTGGCAACCATCCGGAAAAATACATCCCGCTGGGCATTGGATTTCCTCATATCATTTTAGAATTGCATATTTTCAACAAATATTTCCATGAACTGCTCATCACCGGCAAGCGGCACATGAGCGCATCTTCTAATAATGGATCGATAATCCGAAGAACCGAATAACGCCATTTTCGCTCCCCGCAGCGCAGTATTTCCCGCCTGCACCATCTTTTGATGATCGAAATCAAGCAATCCGATTTCCATGGCGTTCTCGACATTGATGTAATTGCCAAAAGCGCCGGCGATATGGACTTTTTTAATATCATTTTTTGAAATTCTTAGACGTTGAACCAAAATATCAAACCCGGCGGCAATCGCTCCCTTGGCTAATTGCAATTCACGAATATCCTGCCGGGTTAAAACCACCGGCGCCTGAATTATTATATCACCACTATCGTCAAGAATCCGCCCGCTTTTATCAATTAAACCCAATTCAAGCGCACAGGCAACCGCATCCACTAACCCACTGCCGCAAATACCCTTCGGGGCGCCGCCGCCGATAATGTGGCTGATCATCCGGCGGTTTTTCAGCGTTACTCTGGAAATGGCTCCCGTTGTGGCGCGCATTCCCATGGAAATTTTAGCGCCTTCAAATGCCGGGCCGGCGGCAGTCGAGGCACAAAGGATCCTTGCCCGGTTTCCCACAACCACTTCGCCGTTTGTTCCAAGGTCAATTAGCGCCATCATTTCATCGCTCTGATGAACTCCGGCAGCGATAATACCGGCAAGAATATCGCTTCCTACAAATCCGCCGAGACATGGCAAAAACTCAATCTTTGGGTTCCCCGGTATCTGCCACCCGATATCGGCAGAGTTCCATGAAAATTGTCCGTCATTTTGCGTTTCAAACGGCGCTCTTGATAATGGTGTAATATCCACTCCGCAAAAGAGATGATGCATTGCCGTATTACCAACAATTACAACCCGGTCAACCTGTGGTTCAGCAGGGACCATATCTCCTGTCAATTCCCGAATCATGTCTGACAATTGATCCCGGATCAACTGCCTGAGACGCTGAGCTCCGTCATCTGTCAACGCATAGTCGATCCGGCTCATAATGTCGGCGCCATACTTCGCCTGCGGATTCAACGCCATTCGGACTCCCGTTACATTCCCGCTGCTCAGATCGATCAATTGAACCACCAGGGTCGTAGTGCCCAGATCAACCGCTACGCCAAAACCTTCCCGACCGGAAATTTTTAAACGGGAATCATCGGACAGAATTGCCATTTCCCACGGGGCTAACTCAAGAGTCACCGGCTCTTTGACGGTACACTGACACGCTAAACGCCAACCATTGGCTATTTCTTCTTTGGAAAAATATCGTCGTTGAATTTCATTAACCGGTAAATCGCCGTCAATAACGCGTACCTTGCATTTTCCGCAGGTACCGTCGCCGCCGCAGGGAAATTCGACGCCATGGTCGAACAACACATCCTGCAGCGCGGTATGTTTTTCTACCTGGATTATTTTGCCGAGAGGTTCAAGTTTAATATCAATCATAATCGAATAAATTTCTAATTTGAAAAGTTAATTGATTTTTTAATAAAAGCAACACTGATGATCTCGTAAAAAGTTATTCTTAACCATTCCTACATAGAGTCTATCCACAATGTCGGTTTTTTCGATAAATGGAAACTTGACTTATCCCGATGTATCGGGATGAGTTAAGTTGATTTATTTCAATGAGTTAGAAAACTTAAGTCAAGTCAGCTAAAGCAAACTTAACTCAAGGTTTCATAGTTTATGGACAGGCACTACATAATCTAAATTCATTATTTTAAATATATTATGCGTGTTTATTATAATTATATAATAAACAAAAACTTTCGTGAATTTAGTGTGTTTAGTGGGCATTTTTACGATTCCATCAACACTATGTATTTCTCATTGAAGAAAATACTGTTAAATTAACTGCAACAGCAAAATCGGGGTCAATGATGCAAGGATACATACAGGTTTACACAGGTGACGGTAAAGGCAAAACAACCGCGGCGCTCGGACTTGCCCTTCGTGCGGCAGGCGCCGGACTCAAGGTATTTATCGGTCAGTTTGCCAAGGGAATGGAATACAGCGAGATAAAGGCAATTCGGCAATATCTGCCGGGAATCGAGGTCAAACAATACGGGCGAAAATGCTTTATTTATTCCCAGCCGGAACCCGAAGATATCCGCCTCGCCCAGAAAGGGTTAGCGGAAATCAAAGAGTGTATCAATTCTAAAAAATACGATGTGGTCATTCTCGATGAAGCCAATATCGCCGTGCATTTTAAACTGTTTTCCATTGAAGATTTGCTAAAAGTTGTCCAATCCAAACCGCCGAATGTGGAATTGATCATCACCGGACGCAACGCTCACCCGGAACTTATCAAAGCCGCCGATCTGGTCACGGAAATGCTGGAAATCAAACATTACTATCACCAGGGTGTGGCAGCCCGCAAAGGAATCGAATCATGACAAAATTAAAAAACCAACCCGCAGTCGCTTTCCAGGGAACCCATTACGCTTTCAGTGAAATCGCCGCCCGACAATTTTTCGGCTCGGAGATACAAACCGTTCCCTGCCGAAGTTTTGCCGATGTTTTTTCGTCAGTCCAAAACGGGAATTCTGATTTTGGTATCCTTCCGGTGGAAAACTCCCTTACCGGCAGCATTTATCAAAACCTGGATCTGTTCCTGGAATCAACTGTTTCGATTACCGGGGAAACCTCGATCCGCGTGGAGCAACATCTAATTGCCAGTCCGGGCGTGAAAATAGGCGACATTAAAATTGTTTATTCGCATCCCCAGGCGCTGGAACAATGCCGCAACTTTCTTGCTTCCATGTCCCATATCGAAACCATTGCCAGCTATGACACCGCCGGCAGCGTAAAAGATATTCGCGATAAACAGATGCTTCACGCCGCCGCAATCGCGAGCCGGCAGGCTGCCAAAGATTACAACATGCAAATCATCAGGGAAGAGATCGAAGACATCCCGGAAAATTATACTCGTTTCTATATAATCTCAAAATCTGCTAAAACTCTTAATAACGCCGATAAAACCTCTATTGTCTTTTCCATGAAGAATATTCCCGGCGCGCTGTTTAAAAGCCTCAGCGTGTTCGCGCTCAGGGATATCGATCTGTTGAAAATTGAATCGCGCCCGCTGCGGGGCAAACCGTGGGAATATTTCTTCTACCTGGATTTCGCGGGAAATATGCAGGAAGAACGCTGCCGCAACGCCATCCGGCATCTCGAAGAGATCACTTCCTTTTTAAAAGTGTTGGGCTCCTATAAATCGGCTGCGGAATAAGGAAACGGAGCATTAGAGTATTGCCTGCCCTGTGAAATGCGGAACGAAGTGGAGCCTATTTCTACAGGGGAGTATTGGAGTGATGGAGTGTTGTTCCAATAAAAAACAGGCGGTGCGACATTAGTAATTTCAACTTTCTTTATGGCACCATTAAAGTCAAAAACTTGGGGCTACGGTGAACTGTGTTTCTGACTTTAATTTCTATAAAAGATTTGTTATACCTCATCATTCAATTTAGAATAGTATAAAAAGAGCTTAGGAGATAGAATTATTAGTGGTATTACAAAAAGCAAAAAGAATCCCCAAGCAGCATTTCCATACCAATTAGCGACAAGATTAATTACTCCAAATTGAGCTAAAACAAAAGCAAAAAATGAAGTTATAATTGCAATCATCACTTTGTAGATTTTATTAAATTGAATATTTTTAAAATAATTTAAATGCACTTCTATTCTATCAGATATTGCGTGTATTAATCCTATTCCAGTTTCTGATAATGTATAAATAAGGATAAAATAATAAACCAAAAGAACTGACTTTCCTAAATATGCTTCAATTAAATTTAAAAGCGGTAGAGGCTCGTTTTGCAAGGCTACTTCATCATAAAGTATTAAAAATATAAGTAACATCGGTATAATAGCTAAAATACCTCCTATAATACTTGACCAAAGAATTTCTTTTTTTGTTTTTAATGCTTTGATAGTAAAGAAACACGCAGGAACTGCAACTAAATTATAACAAACATAAGTTATACTCGAAATTATCCAATCCGGTTTTAATGATATTTCGTAGTTTAGTTCTTTAACTTCCGATTTTGAAAAATATATAGATACGAAAAAGAATATATAAATAGAATATAGCAAGAAACTGCCAACACTTTTATAACGTATTATCCATTTATTCCCTAAAAACGAAAGTAATGCTAAGAGTAAAATTATTAATAGTGTCATTAAAATGTAGTTATAATTAAAATGTATAGATGCAGTAGTAGCGACTGTTGAAATAACAACAGAAATAGCTATTATTGCCATAAACAAAAATAGTAATTCAAATAATATCCAATATTTTTTTATTAGACATTCAGACAAACTTTTATAATCATAAGCTTGGAATTTTTTTGCTGCAAGAAATGATAAAAATAATAAGAATGAAAACAGAGCTGCACAAAGTATTATGACAAACAATCCATTCATTCCATATTTTGCGCAATATTCCATTGCTTCACGTCCACTAGCATAACCACCACCAATTATTACAGATTGGAAAATAATACCGGGTACAAGAACTCTTTTAATTTTATCCATTACTGACTACAAATTATTATTATGTTTCTCTGAAAACACAAGAAATTGGATGCGAATATGCTTCTAAACCCCATTCATTATTAAAGCCAAAATCACCAAGATATAAATGAGTATGATTTAATTTTTGTGATAATAACTCATATAAGTTATTTATCTTAGCATTGGCTATGCTTGGCTTTTCAAGGTTGTTAGACAAATGTGCAAAAGGAACAATTATTATTGATGATTCAGAGTTCTTTTTTTTAATGGAACTAAAAACCTTAAAAATTTCCTCAGTCATTTTGAATAATTGCCCTTCTGTATCATTTTTTTCTATTGTAATAAAAATAACCATAATAAAATTATGACGAAACTTATTCTTCTGGTTAGTTATTGAAATTATATCTTTAGGTCTATTAGATTTCTTAATAGATTTGATATGGAATTTTTTAGTATGAATTATTAATGATTTCATAAAATATTTTAGTCTTATTCGATTGTTTCGGCACCATCCCACAATTTAGAGTATAATTCTTTTGCTCGTTGTATCCGGTGCATATTAGTAGTTAATATTGATGAGATCATATTGTTGTTATTATCTACATTTGTCAAAAGCACGCACTCGTCATCATATAAAACTACATCAATTGACCCAATATCACGAAGTAAATCACTGACATAAGGCGATTTGCTTATCCAATTAGCAGAAATGAGTTTAACTTTAACTCCCCACTTCTTTTGTATTTTAGCTTTGGATAATAAATCAACATAATTTGAATCATTTTTACCACTATATATGAAAATTCTTCTGATTTCAACACCATTCTCAATTGCTTTTCTATGAACTTCTTCGCCTTCTGTGGGACTAAATTTTTTCCATTCTTCTAAGGACACGACATTAGTAGCCCAAACCTTTTCTCTGGAATTTTTTATTAGATCTTCCCATTTAGGGATTATTTCTTCCCGCTTTAATAGTAATTCTTGTCGCTTAATTTGATTTAATTTTTCTCCTATTGCATTCCACTCGTTATTAAGAAGTTTCCTTATAGTGCTATTTTCATTTAAAGTATTGATCGAAAATTGAGCTTCATAAAATGTATTAGAACTTGATTGATTATTAATTATTTCAGCAATTTTATTTTTGCTCTCATTAAGATTAGTATCTATCTCGAATAACTTTGTGGCATAAAATCCAACTAATGCAAGTATTACAGTAAATAAAACTTTTTTTGCTGCCTCACTAATTCCATCTTTACTAAAATACGTCGTTATAACAGCAACTATAATCCAACCAATGGTAACTACTAAAATAGCTCCAACTAATGAAAGGACTGTTAGCATAAAAACCTCCTACTTTAATATAGTATATGTTAACGCATCAGATACGAGGAAATGAAAACGCCGCAGTGAATTGATGAATACTTGCTCAGGTGTCTTCTCAATGCATCGATCATATAAACTCTTCCTGGTGTTGTTCATGGTTCCCTCCGATAGGTTGAGTAGCTTCCGGGTACTTCATAGTATTTTAATCCCAATTTGTACCATTTGTCAACTCTACCTACCGGAAAATTTTCCTTATTTTACAATTAAACATTTCTTCACGCTAGTAAACTCATCGGCTTGAATTCTATAGAAATATACTCCTGAACTAACATTTTCCGCATACCAAACTGCTCTATAACGCCCTGCATTTTTTTTCTCACTGACTAGCACTTTTACTAACTTACCATAAATATCGTAAATATTTAGTCTAACAAATGAGGATTTTGGTAATTGGTAGGAGATAATGGTTGATGGATTAAAGGGATTTGGATAGTTTTGATTTAACGCATATTCAACAGGCAATTCAATTATATTATTAATAGAAACTAAATTGGAACCTATTTTCAAGATGCCTAATGTAAAATTATCCACCTCCACTATAATACTGTCTTCCTCCAACAGATCATATATACACGAATTAATGCTTAAAAATATATCCACATCTTCTGGAATACCTTCGATTTCCCAATTCAATATAAAGGTATCATTGCCTTTAAATGCAATTTCATAAGTTTGTACATCTTGCCATTCAGATACTGGACGAAAATCGGTAATAAATCTATTACCAAGTGGGAAGTCCCAATCAGCATGATTAATATAAATATCAACATTACTATATACTGGTGGAGTAGGAGCCTTTGGTAGATCATATTGATCCCAACCAATAGCAGAGTTATCTTGACCGCCAATTTTAAGATCGTTTAAAGAAATAAGCCAATTAGGTGCTAAATCTGATTTAGTTTTTGCCAATAAATCTTTATGCGGTCTATAAGTAATAGAAATACTATCAACTAAGATTCCAAGCCAATAACCTTGCCATATAGAAAGATTAGAATTATCTAAATAATCACCGTTTGTATATGCATACAGTGGGGCAGAAATCCATTCTTGGTTGACGGCTTCGCTAAATTTTTTAGGCTGATTACTGTATGTTATAATTAAACTGTCTTTATTTATATCACGCACAATAGGATTTGATATAATATGCCAACCTTGAGAATACCAAATGCTTGTATCGGAAATAACCGGAGTTCCAGAAATATTAAAACTTGCGTTTTCAATAACTCCAATCCACAATCCATTTCCACAATTTATAATATCATTATATGAATATTCATATCCATTCCAACTATAAATCCAATAGGAATTTTGATAATCATCATCAATTTGGTGATGAAGTGAATCTGTTATGATAAGGGGCGAACTCCATAAATTCCAGCCTAGCGATAAATCTGTGGTTAAATTATTTCCAACAACTGTGAACTCATAGTCTGAAATATCTTCACTGAAATTACCAGAAAAATCATATGTTTCAACCTTCAAATAACAAGAGTTAGAAAAATCATTATTAGGTACAACATTCATGAAATTGCCATCAATCGTGTCAAGTATTGTATATGTATTACCGTTATCATATGTAATACTTACTATCGAGCGATAGTGGTTATTTCCATCTGATATCGACCATTCAGCAAATGCTTCCTTACCACTTTGTAGAATTTCTAAACCGTTTGGAGATAATATACATATTTTAGGGGCGGTCGTATCTCCTATTCCAAGATAAAAAGAATATTCTTCATTCGCAGTTATATTAAATATATGAATTGAACTGTCAGAAATAGCGTCTTTAAATCTTAAATCGTTATCATAAATATAAACTGGTAAACCAGGAACATTTTCAGAGAAATCGAAGGAGACTATTGCATTACCACTATTATCCGATAATAAATTGATTTCCCAAACAATCATGGTATCAGATAAAGAAATATCTTTTATGATATCCTGGACAAATTTTTCTCCCAGAGGAAAATCCCAGTCAGGGTGTTTTGTATAGATTTGTAAATAGTTTGAAGGAGGAGAGAGTGGTGCAGGAATATCTAGACCGTCATCATAATTATCTGTCGCATTATTTTGAGTTCCAATAGTTAAGTTACTTTGATTATTTTCCATAATGGCATTACAACGAATATCCCATAAAAACGTTTCTGCAGTAATTTCAGAAGGTACACTCGGATTATCATGAATATCATTATTAATCACCCTATAGATATAACTATGACCGGGTTCAATATAGTTATCAGAAAACACAGAATCAGTCACAATACCAATTAATTCACCGTCTTTAAATATCTTTGTATTTGAATAATCATTCTCATGTGGATAATTCCAATATAGTGTAACAGCGTTGCGGGAAATAAGGTGTTTTAAATTATCAGGATGACTTGGACATAAATTGTCAACCGAGTAGCCACTATCAGAATTTGAGAAATAAAATTTAGTTGGGTTTGTTGTATGAGCAGAAATTCTAAATACCGACCAATAAACCCCTTCTGCAGTTGAATCATATAGTGATGGTGATACATAGAAATAGACAGAATCTTGTATTGCG
>JAUVYH010000208.1 GCA_030603165.1 Fidelibacterota bacterium | reverse complement strand
GAAACGGATTATCAACACTATTAGGAAGTTCAAGTAATCGAACCCGATGCGTCAACAATTTATTGAGTGAAGTTTTACGTGGAAACGGCGACGGCGTCAACATTGATTTCGAAGGCGTCCCGTCATCACAACGGACAAATCTCGTAAAATTCATGCAGGAGTTAGCAGACTCATTTCGAACACATATCCCGGATGCTCATATTTCCATGGCGTCGCCTGCCGTTGACTGGAGCAGCGCCTGGGATTATAAAGCGCTGGCGAATATTTGTGATGCTCTGTTTATCATGGGATACAATTATTACTGGTCAGGTTCAAGTACAACGGGACCGGTTGCCCCTCTGACCGGTGGATACTATAATATTCAATATACGGTGAATGACTACCTGAATAAAACAAGTCATAACAGTGGTAAGATTATTCTCGGTCTGCCCTATTACGGTATCGAATGGCCGGCGGAGTCAAGCAGCGCCGGGGCATCCACAACCGGAAGCGGCAGGTCAAAATTCTATGCTACAGCCGAATCAAATGCACAATATTACGGCAAATTATGGCATTCCGACTCCCAGACTCCCTGGTACAGGTATCAAAGCGGCGGCTGGCATCAATGCTGGTATGACGATAGTCTGAGTCTCGCTCTAAAGTATGAATATGCGAAAACCAAAAACCTGCAAGGCGTCGGTATGTGGGCGTTGGCGTATGACGGATCGAGACCGGAACTCTGGGGCGCCCTGGCGGATGCGTTTGGCGGATCAGGCCTGGTTACTCCGCCGGCTCAACCGGAAGGGCTCGTCGTCAGAAATCTTGGAAACGGAGATATCGAAGTTCATGTTGATCCGGTTATCGACGCTCAGGAATTTGCGTTCTATATTTCGGAAAACGGCACAGATTTTTCGCTTTACCGGCAGGATAACGCCAATGAAATTGTGCTATATGACCCGGAACCCGATCAGATCTATTATTTCAAGGTAAAAGCAATCAATGACGCCGGTGAAAGTTCATTCACGGAAGTGGGAGCTGCTATTCCTACCATCACAGAAGTCTCGATTCTCATTGTTAATGGTTTTGACCGGACCAGCGGAACCGTAAATACTTTTGATTTTGTCAGACAGCACGGCAACGCTATCGCACAAACCAGAAATGCATTTGACTTTGCTTCCAATGAGGCGATTATCAGGGGAAGTGTTGACCCGGGAAATTATAAAATGGTGGACTGGATTCTGGGTGAGGAAGGAACAAGCACCAGCTCTTTCGATATCTTTGAGCAAAATCTGATCACCAAATATCTCGAAAATGGCGGAAAATTATTCGTATCCGGATCGGAAATCGGCTATGATCTGATGGGTAGCACTGCTTCAGTAGAAGACAAAGAATTTTTTCAAACTTACCTGAAAGCCGATTACATCAAAGACAGGGTGTCCAGCTACCGGGTTCGGGCGGAAGAAATGTCGATTTTCGCAGGTGTTGAACCAATCTGTTTTGACGATGGCGCTCACGGAACGTACAATGTGGATTATCCCGACGGTATTAAACCCCTGAACGGCGCTGAAGTAGCGCTCTATTATCGTGATGAAAATTACGAAACCGAAGGATGCGCGGGAATCACCTATGAAGGATCTTTCGGAAAAAGTAGCAAGGATGGCAAACTTGTCTATTTCGGATTTCCGTTCGAAACCGTATATCCTGACAGCACCAGAAACCTTCTAATGAACAGAATTATCACTTTCTTTGATCTGTCATTTGCAGCTGAAACAAGCTGGGTTGTGGCTGATCAATTTAAAATTCTACGGAATTATCCCAACCCGGGCAGACCTTATACGACTTTCCCGATGCAATTAGATAGCAGCAATACTTCACCGAAAATCAATATCCGTATCTTTAACCTGCTTGGTCAGGAAGTTTACAAAGAGGAAATCTCGATAATGCTTGAAAATCCGCAACTGTTCATCTGGAATGGATACACAAAGAATGGCGGATTAGCGCCGTCAGGTGTTTATTTTATTCGGGCAACTCACGGTCGTCAGTCGGACAGGCGAAAGTTTTCGGTAATTCACTAATTTAACTGGTGATCGGTGATCATCCCCCTAACCTGGAATTTCAAATTTCAAGTTTCAAATTGCAAATTTGTAAGAATATTCCCAAAATATCTTGCGATTTAAAAGTTTCAGTAGATTCAATAAATTTTTAAGGTACTATATCACCCAAATATCACTTTCTTCACCAGCCATTCATTTAATCTCCACGGGAAAAAACGTCGGAAATAGTAGCGGAGTCTGGCAGTTGGACCAATGATATTCCGGAACGGTGGATTTTTCGCAACGATCAGAGATTCGATCAATTTAGCAATTTCGTTCGGATCACTTTTTAAGATTTCGTTCCGTGCCAGGTATTTTTTATACAATTTTTGCGTGTATTCGTAGTTTGGACTTTCGGGATCCATTGCCTTTTCAGCAAAACGGGTATTCGTGGTAAGCACTTCAGTCGGATAAGGTCCCGGTTCGATTAATAGCACTTGAAATCCGAACAGAGACAGTTCCTGTCGCAGGCTTTCCGAAAATCCTTCCAGCGCCCATTTACCGGTGTTATAAGCGCCCATGCCCGGTGTTGCCGTTAACCCCGCCACACTGGAAATATTAATGATTTTAGCAGATGAGCTCTTCCGCAACAAAGGAAGCGACAGACGGATCATATTCAGCACACCAAAAAAATTCGTCTCCATCTGATCCCGGTACTCTTTATCACTCAGATCTTCAAAAAAACCACCGATTCCATAGCCGGCATTATTGACCAAGACATCCAGATGCCCATATTTTTCAGAAATATCCTTTAGACATACCTCGATAGATTTTATATCGGTTACGTCCAGCTGATAAACTGTCAATGATAACCCAAGTTTGACACTTCAAAAAACGATATTCTTTAAAAACAACAACTTATAAAACACAAAATTTTTACGCTGTATCTACAGCATCATTTTCACACAGTTTTTAAGATGAGTAGAGTAACTTTGTCAGCTGAAAAATAACTTTAATTGATTAACATTCTTCATCTCTCTGGTTTTAGATATTCTCAAATCATCCGGATGATTTGCATTTCTTATCCCAAGAGATGACAATAATTTTTTCACATTGTTCTCAATCATTGTTGAAATATATCTTGGACTTTTACTCTTGTCAACATAAAGTGGAACTAAACGAACTGTGTCCAACTCTTCCATTAGCGTTGTAATCGTAAGCGCTTCATTACCATCTCGTCTCGACTTTTTTATTAATTTTTTTCTATACTCTGAATTTTCTATTTCAGGATAGAGCTCTTTTAGTTTTTTCTCAATCAATACTTCTATTAGCAGTGACAAATAGCAGATCATTACATGACCCCTAATGCGAGCTTCTCTACGAACAAAGACAGGACGTATGTCAAATTCATTCTTCAATATACTGAAGGCTCTTTCTACTTTTTGCAGAGATTTATACGAGTTTTCAACTAACTCTTTTGATAATTTTGACGCCTCTACTTCTGTTTGAATAAAATACCTGCCATCGATGCTTTCTTCATATTCTATTGCGCTATTATTCTTTGCAACCCTTAGAATATATCTTTCTTCTTCGCCTTCATGCTCCTGAGACTCAATCTTTTCCAATAAAATCTTGTAAAACTTAGTCATATGATATTTCGATAAGAAAGATTTTAAACTATGATGGGTGTCTTTTATATCTGACAATTTCCCCTCTAATTCTACACCCTCAACCAATTCCTCAAAATTTGCAATATTCTTTTCTCTTGTGTAACTGTTCGCCTTTGCCACATCTTTGTTATAACAGGCAATAAATCTAACCTTTTCAGAATACTCTCTCTTTAACTCTTCCGACAGATCTTCATAACTAAATTCCTGTATCCGGCTGCTTTTGCCAGCCTGTAGTACAAGTGGCATCAAATATTCAACAATCCTGCGATTACGCTTCTGGAGACCCATGATGTAATTATTGCCACTTCGTTTAACCGACTCGATATTATCTACCGTCATCATCCCACGATCTCCAACAAAAATGATATCTTTTATAGAAAAACGATCCTGTAAATCTTCTATTACCTCGTCAACCGTACTCTTGTCAACTCGGTTACCCTCAAATAAATGATGCGCTATCGGAATACCATCTCTGCTCATCACAAGACCTATGACAATTTGTTCTGCATCAGGACGGTGATCTCTTGTATGTCCCTTCTCTGCGATGGAAACTGCATCTCCCTCAAAGTAAACCGATGTAATATCATACAATATTAAACTGTTATCTAAGCCATAACTGTTTAAACGATAATAAAGCGATCGCTCTATTTCACCTTTTATGCTGCATAAATAATCTAATGAGCGGTAATAGTAATGAAGCTTCTCATCTTCAGTATCAGGAAAATGAACAAAGTTTTTCAATTGAGAAAACATCGATCTCTCATACCAACGGTGACAGGCTAATTTACTACCTGGATCGGAAAAGCGATTTGCTACCTGAACTAAACTAATGCGGGATACCGGTATTTTAACTCTCGATGGTAACGCATCATTTATTATGCGATCCAATCCCAATTGATGCCAAAGAGCTATCGCAGGTAAACATGTCCCGTAGTGATAAGCCTTCCCTGCTGTAAAATTATTAATCTGAAATTTCTCTCCAACTCCGAGAACTCGAATAAAGGACTTGGTTAATTTTCCTATCTCATCTTCAGACATATTTGAGATATTGCCAAGGCTTGCAATAACCCTTGTCGCAGGTTGACCCTTTGTATTTCGATATGATTTAACATATTGAAGGTAAATATTGCTACCTGTTGATGTTGTTCTAAATCTAGCCATAATTTCTAAATGTACCTACTTATTAATTTCAATAACGCAATATTAATATAACGAATATTAATTACAATGTCAATGGGTCTATTGTATCTACAATTATTTTGGAAATCGAATGGTTTTTAATGCTCTCCCGTCGAGAAACATTTTTAAAACCGCCTCTTTTTATAACGAACTGTCAAACTGGGG
>JAUVYH010000060.1 GCA_030603165.1 Fidelibacterota bacterium | reverse complement strand
AAAGGTTAAACTGCTACTTTCCCTAAAGAAACGTAAAAAACTATAATAAAAATGTAGTGCCGAAATTTTAAGGTGTCGAGAACGTATACATTTGAAATCAATGAGTTTATGATATTCGAGTTGTCGAATCAAGGTTAAGTCAACGGCACTGAGTCTCAGCCTTAGCCTTCGTTTTTTTGATCTGTAAAACTTATATCCATATCAATACCATTACTTTTGCCTTATTAATTAATTATCTGTTAATATCCGTTGCATCCGTTCGATCCGTGTTCTAATTATTTATTAAAACCCTTTTAGAATGGGGTCTAATTAAATGCCGTGATGTACCTGAATACCAACCAGAAATGACAGGCGCTGCCGATTAAAATGAACACATGGAAAATTTCATGGAATCCGAACACATTGGGCCAGGGATTCGGAAATTTCCTGGAATATATTATCGCTCCGACAGTGTATGCTATTCCACCCGCAACCAGCCATAAAAGACCAGCCGTAGGAAGTTTGATTACCAATGGATACAATGCTACAAGAGCTGTCCATCCCATGAGCACATATAATAAAGCGGTCAACCCTCTGGGCAGATCACAACGTATCGTTTTCAGAACAAATCCAGCCAGCGCCATAGCCCAGATGACGCCAAACAGACTCCAGCCCCAGCCACCCCGGATAGCCACGAGACAGATGGGTGTGTAGCTGGCTGCGATAAAGAAAAATATCATCATGTGATCTATCTTCCGCAGGATACCGTTCTCCGATATTCCGCTTTCAATCATATGATACACTGTGCTTGCCGTATACATCAGCAGCATTCCACTTCCATAGATGGAAAAAGACACAATGTGCCATGGTTTGACCGGATGACAGGCTTTTACTATTAATAATACCAGCCCGGCAATTGATAACACTGCTCCAAGCAGATGGGTAAGACTATTTACCGGGTCATTGATTTTGATCGATTTCACTATTCCTCCTGAAACATTTAGAATATTTATTATTACTTCTCGCTTCAATAGCCCAATCGCGGCAGTGTAAAATGGAAATAAATATGCGGATTTGGCGCCTTGGGTTCTATAAATTCAATTTTACTCATCCCCTGATTTTCCCTCGGGCTTTAGACGTTTTTGATTTTGACTTCGCAGGGCTATTATTTCCTTTCTTTTTTTCTTTAAAAGGTCTTCCCAGCGTTGGATGCCTTTTTTCAGCAAATTTATCTTTTCAAAGAGTGTTTTAATCTCTGCCAACATCAGGTCAATTTTCTGAGATACATCTTCGGTTGAATGAGCGTCAAAATGATCGCGAATAGCCAGATAATCCCGAAACAATTCCGAAACCACTTTTATCTCTTCCAGTGAATATCCGAACAGCTGCAGATCCCGAATCAGTTCACATATAAATATATATACGGTAGAATAGAGCCTGAACCCTCCTTCGCTGCGCATGTCCGGTTCAATAATCCCTTTATCTTCCCAATGTTTAATAGTACGCGGGCTGACACCTATCTGTTCGGCTAATTGCCCAACGGTAATATAATTCTGTTCATCGTTCTGTTTTTTATTTTCATTTACTTTAGTTGGCAGTCCTACTTTTTTGATAATCTTCTGGATTTCACCCAATCCATATCCAAGATCCAAAAGCTTCTTTATATGAATTATTTTCTCAACCATATCGCTGGAATATAACGGGACTTTCTCGTCGGTATAGCCAACAAGTGAAACTAATTTCAGACGCTCCCAGTTGTTCAGATCGGCGTCCGAAATATCAACCTTTTTAAGCAATTCGTCTTTTTCATAAATACTATTTTTCATCTCTACCTCTACGTATGATACCAATACATTTCATCCTATCAGTGTACGTATGGGAATATATTACAATAATGCAGATAATACAATATTTTTTCAATACCGATTAAAATATATTTTATTATGGAAGTGCTCCGGTGGATTGCCGGATATTTAGGATTTAAAAGTTTATTTTAATTTTTAACCCAAAATGCTTTTTGAATCGTCGGGAAATAATTGGGCTTGCCGGCAAAGGATTTATAAGAAAAAAATACGAGGTGATCATAGCCATTGGTAAAAGAAACAAGAATTTTTGTTAGCGCATCATATCGTCCCTGGTTATACACACCAATTCCCATCCAGACTTTATCTTTAGCGATTAATGGATCGATTTTGGATATGATCTTCTCAAATAACTCAGCGTTTTTTGTGTAATTCATAGGTACGGTAAAATCCATATAGCCGTTCTTTAACCATTTTTCCCAGTCCTGATAGAAGAAATGCTTTGCATCAAATGGATCGGGTTTTACAGCAGCGCTTAGCAATATCGGTTTACGCGTATCGATGATTACCTCACGAATATCCACAACAAGTTCTGTGATGGCGTCTCGTCTGAATTCGTCCCATTTTTCTATTAGCCGTTCAATGGTTTTAGCTTCCATTCCGGAAAAATAGGATTTGTTTGAGATTGACAGCAGGATTGGATCTACACTGTAGATATCTTTGAAACGTTTTCTGCCAATATCATTAAAATCATAGCAATTTTTTGGATACCGGATATAATCCAGGTGAACGCCATCCACATTATATGATTCAACTAATTCTTTTACAACTGCTATAAGGTGTTTGTTCACATCCGGGACCAGGGGCGACAGATAGACGCCCTCCGTATTAATTTTACGGAAATTTTTAGTCTTACGTGAAATGTCTTTTACACCGTCGGCATCGACAGAACACCATTCCGGATGTTGATAGAATAAGTGTTGCTTATATGGCGGTTTCTCATCGGAAGACCATAGCAGATACATATTCAGCCAGGCATGGATCTTCAGATTTTTCGGATGTGCTTGTCCCAGTATATATTTGAGAGGATCAAAATTATTCCCGGGAAGGCTCTGAGAACGGTGAACCAGCGACGATTGATAAAATGCGTCACCGCGTCCCCTGACCTGGACAAAGAGGTCTGTAAATCCGTTTCGTCCGGCAAAGTCAATAACTTTATCAATAGAATTTTTATTTGTCATTTGGTCGCGGATAACCCACATTGCCATCCGCGATGGTTTCTGGGCTCCGGGGGTAATCTTAATAAATATTAAAAAAAGGGCAGCTATGATTACTGCCCCGTATATGATAATTCGATTACCGATCAATGATATATCCAGCGCTATTCTGCCGGTTTTTCTGCTTGCTTTTCGTTAGTATCCGGCACCGGTTCTTCTTTTACTGCTTTTTCGGTTTTTGCTTTTTTCTCTGGTGTTTTTGTTTTCTTTAATTCCGGTTGTTTTTGCTCTTCTTTAACAGGTTTTTCTTTTTTGTCAGATGTAGATTTCTTTGCAGGTTTCGAAGCCTTCTTACTTTCACCGGGGAGTTTATAATCGACAAACTCGATCAAGGAGACCGCGGCGCAGTCATTATCACGAAAACCTAATTTCACGATTCTCGTATAGCCGCCTTGACGATCGGCATATTGTGGTGCGATATGATCAAAAAGACTCTTTACGACGGAGCGATCATGTAATACTCTAAATGCGAGCCTTCTATGATGAACAGTTCCTCTTTTCCCATAGGTGATCAATCGCTCTATAACTCGACGTAATTCTTTGGCTTTCGCATCGGTGGTTTTTATCTTGCCATGCTGAATGAGCGCTGTTGCCAGATTCATCATCAATGCTTTTCGATGACTTGCGGTTCTACCTAATTTTGCTACACGTTTCTGATGACGCATTACTGAATACTCCTTTGCCTAATTACTCTTCCTTGTCTAAAATGTATTTGTCCACATCCGTGCCGAACTCCAGGTTCATTCCCTTGAGTTTTGTCATAAGTTCGTTCAACGATTTCCGACCAAAATTCTTAAACTTGAGCATTTCTGATTCCTCTTTTGAAACCAGATCGGCAATTGATTTGATATTATTGGCTTTCAGACAATTATATGATCGAACCGAAAGTTCCATCTCATCCACACTCTTTTTGAGCAGATTTCTGATCTTTATCATATCTTCATCAGGCGCTTCTCTGGGAAGTTCAAGAGGCGTCGCTTCGACACTGGTGAATAACGAGAAATACTCTATGAGTAATTTAGCAGAATAATCGACGGCTTCTTCCGCGGAAATACTACCGTCAGTATGAACATCCAAAATAAGTTTTTCAAGCGTCTCACGAGATGTGCCCGGCAGTCTTTCCGCTTTATAGGATACATCCGTTATCGGTGAAAAAACCGAATCGATAAAAATTGTCCCTATCGGAAAATCCGACGTTTTATTCTTTTCTGCAGGAACCCAGCCCGTTCCACGGGATATTTTCAATTCCATGCTGAATTCGGCTTTTTCGTTCATTTCGCAGATATGTAAATCGGGGTTCAAGATTTCAAACTGAGATGATTCTTTACCGATATCACCGGCAACAAATTTGCCTTCCCCTTTAAATTTCAGGGTGACTTTATCCGGTTTCAGATCAATAAGTTTGAAACGAACCTGTTTGAGATTTAAAATAATATCGGCAACATCTTCGATCACACCCGGAATTGTAGCGAATTCGTGCAGTACACCATCCACCTTGATAGCTGAAATAGCCGCTCCGGGGACAGACGTAATCAAAACCCGTCTCAGTGCATTCCCAATGGTAGTCCCAAAGCCTCTTTCCAAAGGCTGAGCGATAAATTGACCATAAGTATCTGTTGTAACTTCCTTAACGATTCTTGTTAAAATTTGATCCTGTGCGGTCATATTTTCCTCTTTATTTATTTAGAAAAGAGCTCCACGACTAATTGCTCATTGACATCCACGCCCATTTGGTCTCTTTCCGGAACCTGAATAAAGATACCTTGCATTTTGGCTTTATCCAGGATCAACCAGGGCAGGTCATGATCGCCGTGGATTCGTTTCATTGATTCATGTATAAAAGTGAGTTTTTTACTGGCGTCACGTACCTGAATGACATCTCCGGATTTACACTGATAAGAGGGGATGTCCACAATTCTACCGTTTACCTGGAAATGACGATGAAGAACCATTTGACGCGCCATATTTCTGGACGATGCAAAACCAATCCGGTAAACAACATTATCCAAACGGCTTTCAAGTATTTTCATCAAGTTTGAGCCGGTGACGCCTTTTTCACGGGCAGCTTTTGCAAAATAACGTCTGAATTGATTTTCCAAAACACCATATATACGTTTAATTTTCTGTTTTTCCCGTAACTGTAAACCATAGTTCGACAAACGGCGACGACTTGTCTGACCGTGCTGTCCAGGTGCATAACTCTTAGTCTCAAAGGAACATTTAGTTGTATTACAACGCTCGCCTTTGAGAAATAATTTTGCCCCTTCTCGACGACATAATTTACAAACAGGACCTGTATATCTTGCCATTGATTTGTACTCCTACCTTGTTATACTCTTCTCCGCTTGGGAGGTCTGCAACCGTTATGTGGAATGGGTGTCACATCTTTTATAGCGCTGATCTGTAATCCAGCGAGACTCAATGCGCGAATCGCAGCTTCTCTACCGGAACCCGGACCCTTAACCCTGACTTCCACCCGGCTAAGTCCCAAATCCATCGCTTCTTTTGCGGCTCGGTTAGCAGCCTGTTGAGCGGCAAAGGGAGTATTTTTTCGCGACCCCTTAAAACCGGCTGTGCCTGCCGACGCCCAGGAAACTACATTCCCATAAATATCGGTCAGGGATATTATCGTATTGTTAAAAGTTGCTTTTATGGTAGCGATACCTTCAGCATCGACCTTGATTTTTTTCTTTTTCTTAGCTACAGATCTTTTGGGTAGCAATATTAATACCTCCTATATTAACCTTTTTTTCCGACTTTAGCCTTTTTTCTACTCACTATCCGTCTCGGACCTTTCCGTGTACGCGCATTAGTTTTCGTTCGTTGACCTCTCGCCGGCAATCCACGGCGATGTCTCAGTCCTCTGTAACAACCAATGTCCATCAGGCGTTTAATGTCCATTTGAAATTCAGTACGTAATGTACCTTCAACTTTCAGTTCATTGCTAATGATAGTCCGAATTTCATGTACCTGTCTTTCTGTAAGATTTTTTACCCGGATTTCCGGATCGACTTTTGCTTTTTCAAGGACTTGTAGCGCTATCGTTCGACCTATTCCATAGATATAGGTCAGCGCAATTTTTACTTTTTTATCATTTGGTAAATCTACACCCGCAATTCGAGCCAAAATATCCTCCTGCTACGCTATTATCCCTGTCGCTGTTTATGCTTCGGATTTGAACAGATTACTCTAACAACACCCTTACGACGTACAATTTTACATTTGTCACACATCTTCTTTACTGATGCTCTAACTTTCATGACTTTTCCATTCTATTTATAACGATACGTAATTCTTCCTCTGCTAAGATCATAGGGCGATAATTCCAGAGAAACTTTATCCCCCGGTAAAATCTTAATAAAATGCATTCTCATTTTCCCCGATACATGCGCCAGAATCTCATGACCGTTTTCCAGTACAACCCGAAATGAGGCATTAGGTAAATTTTCTTTGATAATACCATCAACTTTAATCAATTTTTCCTTAGCCATGAAATTACCTTACTATATTGGTTGATAAAATTATTGGCCCATTACGAGTAATGGTTATCGTGTGTTCAAAATGGGCGGATGGCTTCCTGTCTGCTGTAACGATTGTCCAACCATCTTCCAGGGATTTCACCTCAAACGTACCTTCATTAACCATCGGTTCAATAGCCAGACACATACCCGGTTTTAATTCCGGTCCCCTGCCGGGCTCACCAAAATTCGGTACTTCCGGCGCCTCGTGCAAATTGGTTCCGATACCGTGTCCCACAAGAGTTCTGACAACTGAAAAACCATGAGATTCAACATACACCTGGATTGCATTACCGATATCAGAAAGGTGATTCCCGGATTTGGCTTTCTCAATACCTAAATATAGTGATTCTTCGGTAACCTTCATCAGCTTCCGCTTATGATTATCAACTTCACCAACTGCAAAGGTGTAGGCTGCATCACCGTAGTATCCATTTTTCAAAGCGCCAACATCAATACCGATAATTTCGCCTTCCTTCAGTTCCCGGCTGGATGGGATGCCATGGACTATCTGTTCATCAATACTGGTACAGATACTCGCCGGAAATCCGTTATAACCTTTGAAAGCCGGTTTAGCCTCCTGGCTGCGAATATAATCTTCAGCCAGTATATCCAGCGCTTTTGTCGTAACCCCCGGCTTAATCTCCTTCGCCAAAAGTTGAAGCGTCTCGAAAACAATCCGATTGCTTTCGCCTATTTTATCAACTTCTTCCTGTGAGCGTATATAGATCATTATTGTTTACCGGCGACGACCTTTCATTTTTCCGCTTTTCAAAAATCCATCGTAATGTCTCATCAGCAGATGTGATTCGACCTGCTGCAATGTATCTAATGAAACACCAACGATAATCAACAGGCTGGTGCCGCCGAAAAAAGACGCCAGCTCATAAGGCAAATCCATAACCTTCATAAGGACATAGGGAAATACCGCAATGACTGCCAAAAAGATTGAACCCGGCAACGTTACTCTGGTCAAAATATTATCAATAAATTCCGAGGTCTTTTTCCCCGGGCGGATACCCGGGATAAACCCGCCGTATTTTTTCATATTATCGGCGACTTCAACAGGATTAAATGCGATAGCGGTATAGAAATACGTAAAGAAAACAATCAGCGTTCCGAAAATCAGCCAATATATAGGAGATTGCACACTGAAAAACCGCATCATGCCCTGGATAAAATCACTATTGGGAAAAAAAGTCGAAAATGTGCTGGGAATAAACATGATCGCCTGAGCAAAAATGATCGGCATAACTCCAGCCGTATTAACCCGTAAGGGAATATGTGTGGATTGACCGCCGTACACCTTTCGACCGACAACCCTTTTTGCATACTGAACGGGAATTTTCCGTTGTCCCTGGGTCAATAAAACAACGAATCCTACGATCACGAACATGAGACCAATTAATACCGCCTCGGTAAAAATACCACGAATTTCTTCCTGGATCATCGCGATTTCACCTATGAATACATTGGGGAGGCGCGCCAGAATACCGACCATTATGATCAGCGAAATACCGTTTCCGATTCCCCGCTCGGTAATTCGTTCACCCAGCCACATGATTAAAACCGTACCCGTTGTCAGGGTCAGCATGGTCATTAAAATAAAACCTATACCCGGATTGGGAACTACCGGCAGTATCTGATTTCCGATTCTTGCCGACATCTGCGGGCTCATTAGAAATTGTGAAATACCAAACGACTGTAAACCTGCAATCAAGACGGTCCCATAACGGGTTATTTGTGTGATTTTCTTCCGTCCTTCTTCACCCTCTTTCTGGAGTTTCTGGAAGTATGGAACCACTGCTCCCAACAGCTGAATAATAATTGAAGCGCTAATATACGGCATGATACCGAGAGCAAACAGTGTCGCTCTTGAAAATGCGCCACCTGCAAAAAGGTCGTAAAGACCGAATAAGGTATTGGAAAAATTACGGATCGCAGCCCCTATTACTTCGCTATCAATACCGGGAATAGGCACATGGGCGCCAATTCGCACAACCGTTATTATCGAGAGCGTATAAAAAATCCGTTTTCTTAATTCAGGGATCCGGAATACGCTCTGAATTTGCTGCTTCATATTATTTCAGCCCTTCCCCCGCTTGTTTCAATTTTTTCCTTTGCGGTTTTGCTAAAAGCATTCGCCGTCACGGTTACCGGTTCGGTTAATTCTCCAACACCCAGAATTTTAACTGGTTTGGAAAGGGATTTTATTATTCCCTTTTGATAAAGGGTTTCCAGCGTCACTTCAGACATTTGCAGACGGGCAATAACATTCAGATTCACAATCTGAAATTCTTCCCTGAAAATATTAGTAAATCCACGTTTCGGAAGACGGCGGTAGATCGGCATTGTACCACCTTCGGACCAGATTCTGCGTTTTGAACCGGAGCGGGAATGATAACCTTTATGACCGCGCCCGGCTGTGCCGCCTGTACCGGAAGCGTCTCCTCTCCCGAGCCGTTTTCTATTCTTTACCGAACCAGGTGCGCTTTTTAGAGAACCAAGATTCATAACTAATCCTTAACTTCTTCGACTTTTAATAAATGCTCTATCGATTTGATCATTCCCCTGATGGCAGGATTATCAGACTGTTCAACAGTGTGATGCATTCGTTTTAATCCAAGCGCTTCAAGGGTTTTCCACGTCCGTTGACGATAACCAATGGGACTCTTAATCTGTGTAATGCGTAATGTTACGTTTGTCTTCTTATTCATGAACCAAAAATCTCCTGAAGAGTCATTCCTCGTTTGTGAGCTACCATATAGGGATCTTTCAAACTTAACAAAGCTCTCATAGTTGCTTTAACAATATTGTGAATATTATTCGATCCAATAGATTTTGTCAAAACATCGCGGATGCCAACCTGTTCCATGATCGCACGTACAGGACCGCCTGCAATAATTCCGGTACCTGGAGATGCCGGTTTCAAAAACACAATCGAGGCGCCATACTTAGCCTGAACAATATGGGGAATGGTTCCATTAATAACCGGAACTTTCATAATACTTTTTTTCGCGTTTTCTTTTCCCTTTGCAACGGCAGTTGTCACTTCAAGTGCTTTTCCCAAGCCTATACCCACATGACCTTTACCATCACCAACTGTGACAACGGCATTAAAACTAAATCTACGACCACCGGTTACAACCTTGGCGACACGGTTTATTTTGATCACCTTTTCTTCGAGCAACTCCAACTGGGTAGGATCGATTGTCTTCAAATTGATACTCCTTTGAGATTAAAATTCCAATCCAGCATTTCTTGCAGCATCTGCCAGAGCTTTAATTCTACCATGATATTTAAAACCACCGCGATCAAACACAACTTTTTTAATCTTTTTATCCGTTGCTTTTTGGGCGATTAGTTCACCAACGATTACGCTTTTTTCTGTTTTGGTGGTTTCTTTCTTGATCTTGGATTGTATTTCTGCTGACAAATCGGAAACAGCCAGGATCGAATGGCTTTGCTGATCATCGATCAACTGTGCATAAATATGATTCAAGCTGCGATATACTGCCAAACGCGGACGCTCAGCAGTCCCATTAATATGTTTTCTGATTTGTCTTTTTCTGCGTAAACGTGCTATTATTTTTTCATTCTTTTTCGTGCTCATTCCGATATCCCCTATTTCACACCAACTTTTTTACCGGCTTTTCTGCGGACATATTCTCCCTGGTAGCGGATTCCTTTACCTTTATAGGGTTCCGGCGGTGCGACTGCTCTGATTTTAGCGGCCATCTGACCAACTTGTTGTTTATTAATTCCACTTACCGTAACCGTTAAATTTTTTGGCACTGTAAGTATAATTCCTTCCGGCGGCGCAATCAACACAGGATGGGAATAGCCTACTTTTAGCCAAAGTGATTTTCCCTTCATTTCAGCGGAATAACCGACTCCTGTAATTTCCAGCGTTTTTTTAAAACCGTTGGTAACTCCTTCAATCATATTAGCGATTAAAGCTCTTGTTAATCCGTGTAATGCCCGGTGAGTTTTATTATCGCTTTGCCGAGTAACAACAATTTCTTTTTCCTGCTGAACCACACCGATTTCAGGTGTAAATTCCCAGGACAATTTTCCTTTGGATCCCTTTATATCAATTTCATTTCCCTTAATCGTCACTTCGACGTTTTCCGGTATTGGTATGGGATTTTTACCGACTCTAGACACAGTTTACTCCTTGCTAACTTGCATTACCAAATATGACAAAGCACTTCGCCGCCGACGTTGTTTTTCCGGGCAATTTTACCGGTTATAATACCAATCGGTGTTGACATTATAGCAACACCCAACCCGCCAAGAACACGCGGAATCTCATTAGCGTTTACATATTGACGGCGGCCGGGTCGGCTGATGCGTTTCAACCCTTCTATAATCGGCAGCCCCTCTTTCGTATATCTCAAGTAAACACGAATAATTCCCTGCTTGTTATCATTGATCAGAATGAAATCTTTGATATATCTTTCATGTTTCAAAATCAGTGATAATCGTTTTTTCATATTGGATGCTGGAATATCCACCCAACGATGATCCGCAGCTTGTGCATTGCGAACTCGTGTTAAATAATCAGAAATTGGATCAGTTACTGGCATATTAAATTTACTCCTGTTTTACCAGCTGGCTTTTGTAATTCCCGGAATCTCGCCTTTGAGGGCTAATTCTCTAAAACATAAGCGGCAAAGGCCGAATTTACGATAATAGGACCGCTGTCTTCCACATACCGAACACCTGTTGATTGTCCTCGATGAGAATTTGGGTTTCCGATTTGCCTTTGCAATCATCGATTTCTTTGCCATATTATTTTTTCTCCCCTGCGGTTTCAGCTTTCACAGGTCGTCTCTTAAATGGAAAACCAAACAGTGAAAGCAATTCATAGGCTTCCGCATCCGTTTTTGCCGTTGTCGATATAGTAATATTCATTCCTCGAATTTTATCGACTTTATCATAGTTTATTTCCGGAAAAATAATCTGCTCTTTAATCCCCAGACTGTAGTTTCCACGACCATCAAATGCTTTATCGGGCATTCCTGAGAAATCACGGACCCGGGGAAAAGCTGTGGATATTAATCTATCCATAAATTCGTACATTTTAGACCGTCGAAGAGTAACATAACACCCAACGGGATCACCCTGACGAATTTTAAAATTTGAAATCGCTTTTTTTGCACGAGTAACAACCGGTTGTTGTCCGGTGATAGTACGAATCTCTTCCTGTGCATTTTTAAAACTTGCCGGTTCTTCCTTGGCATTTCCAAAACCGATATTTATACTGATCTTATCAAGTTTGGGAACCTGCATGATATTTTTATATTCAAACTTTTTGATCATCGCCGGAACAACGGTCTTTTTATATTGTTTAAAAAGTCTCGGTATATATTCCACTTTCTTAGCCACTTATGAACTCCCTGTTAATTGGCATCAATTACTTCACCGGTTTCTTTCGAATATCGAACCTTTTTCCCGTCCTTCAGGATCTTATATCCGACCTTCGTCGGCACATTATTAAAAAGGAGTTGTATATTGGAAACATGCATTGGCGCTTCTTTTTCGACAATACCACCCTGAGGATTATTCTGGCTGGGACGGGTATGACGTTTAATGAAATTAACACCTTCCACAATTACACGCTCTGTTGCCGGATAGACCTTCAATACACGACCGGTTTTCCCTTTATAATTCCCAGAAATAACCCTAACCATATCGCTTTTCCGAATTCGAAACATCCTTAATCTCCTTTAGAGTACCTCTGGCGCCATGGATACTATTTTCATATAATTTTTCTCTCTCAATTCTCTGGCAACCGGTCCAAAAATACGGGTTCCAAGTGGTTCATAGTTATTATCAATCAAAACGGCTGCATTATCGTCAAACCGAATATAGGAACCATCTTTACGCCGTATCTCTTTTTTAGTTCGAACAATCACTGCTTTGGATTTTTCCCCTTTCTTGATCATTCCTCCCGGAGACGCCTGTTTCACCGTAACGATCACAATGTCACCCACCGAGGCATACCTCCGTCCTGAACCGCCAAGCACACGGATGCATAGAACTTTTTTGGCTCCTGTATTATCTGCGACACTCATTCTTGTTTCTTGCTGTATCATCGGAACTTCCTCTTACGATTAAATCTAACGATCTAAAACTTCCACCAATTGCCAACGTTTTTTACGACTAAGCGGTCGGGATTCCTCAATTCGAACGACATCCCCAACCTGACATTTATTCTGGGGATCATGGGCATAACACTTGGAAGTTCTGCGAATATATTTACCATATACTGAATGTTTAACGATTCTTTCAATAGTGACGACAATGGTTTTTTCCATATTGTTACTGATAACCGTTCCAGTGAGAGATTTTTTATTTTTTTGTGGTTCCATTTTTCTAATTCCTGTGCTTAATTGCCACTGTTGTTCTTTGGCCCGATACCCAATTCCGCTTCATGAAGCACTGTTTTGATTTGGGCAATTTCACGACGAACTTGTCTGATTTTCAACGGGTTTTCTAATTGCTGCAATGCCTTTTGAAAACGAAGGTTTTCAAGCGCGGTTATATTATCCTGAAGCATGGCTTCAAGCTCTGCAATCGATAAATCCCTTAATTGATTCTTCTTCACGCTATGCTCCTACTTCTCGTCTTGCTACAATCTTGGTTTTAATCGGCAGTTTATGCGCGGCTGTGGAAAAAGCTTCTTTGGCTTGCTCTTCGTTTGTCACTTCGACTTCAAACAGGATTCTTCCGGGCTTTACAACTGCTACCCAGTATTCCGGAGCTCCTTTACCTTTACCCATACGGGTTTCCGCCGGTTTCTTAGTAATTGGTTTGTCCGGAAAAATTCGAATCCACATCTTACCATGTTTTCTGACTTTTCGAGTAATCGCCACACGAACGGCTTCGATCTGGCGACTGGAAATCCATCCCGGTTCGAGCGCTTTCAATCCATAATGACCGAAACTGACCGCGTTACCTCTCGTGGCTAATCCTTTCATTCTTCCTGTATGTTGCTTGCGATGTTTTACTTTGCGAGGTGCCAGCATGTCTATAATCCTTTATTACTTTTTCTTGTATGATTCACCGTTACAAATCCACACTTTAACGCCAATACATCCGTAGGTTGTATGAGCCGTCACAGACGCAAAATCAATATCAGCTCTCAATGTATGTAATGGAACACGACCATCGCGGTGAGTTTCTTTCCTGGACATTTCAGCTCCACCCAACCGTCCGCTGCACTGGACACGGATACCCTCGGCGCCCATACGCATTGTGGCTTGAATGGATTTCTTCATGGCACGTCTGAAGGACACTTTTTTCACGATCTGGGCTGCAATATTGTTTGCGACCAAGGTCGCATCCAACTCGGGTCGTTTTATCTCATTTACATTTACCTGTACATCGGTATTAGTTAACTTCTGCAGTTCGAGACGTAACAGATCGACCTCTTCACCTTTCCTACCGATAACGATACCCGGACGAGACGTATTAATTGAGATCGTAATTTTTTTTGAAGTCCGGTGAATATCGACACGGCTGACGCCTGCGTTCGGCAATCGTTTTAATATATAGCGGCGTAGTTTTAAATCTTCCGTTAACTTGGACGTATAATTACGTTCATCAAACCAGTTACTGCTCCAATTTTTATTGAATCCGATTCGAAATCCTATTGGATGAGTTTTTTGTCCCAAGAAACCTCCGGTTATTTTTTCCTTTTCTTATCTTCTTTTTCGGCTACTACGACTGTCAAATGACAGGAGCGCTTGCGGATGACCGACGCTCGACCCATTGCGCCCGCTCTCCAGCGTTTGGTAATTCCGCCCTCGTCGGCATAGACTGTTTTTACATACAGATCTTCAGGCTCTATGTTTGAACCGCCTTCCAAACTCATCAAATTGGAAACTGCTGAGCGTACAGCTTTTTCCACAGTTATGGATGCCTTTTTATTGCTGAAATGTAGCGTGTTTATTGCGTATTCCAGATCTTTACCACGAATCATATCAGTAACCAAACGTACTTTACGAGCCGATTGTCTTACGTGCCTGCTTATTGCTTTCGCTTCCATAATTCCTATTTCTTACCTTTTTTATCTGATCCGGCATGTCCACGGAATGTCCGGGTGTAAGCAAATTCACCCAACTTGTGTCCGACCATATTTTCCGTAATAAATACCGGAATAAATTTATTTCCGTTATGAACAGCAAAGGTGTGCCCAACAAATTCAGGAGGGATTGTAGACCGTCTCGCCCACGTTTTTATAACCTTCTTATTACCAGACTGGTTTATTTCACCAATTTTGGTCTGCAATTTTGCATCAATGTAGGGTCCTTTTTTCAGTGAACGACTCATTCAATATTCTCCCTAATTATTTGGTGCGTCTCTTAATAATAAATTTATCACTGGGATTGCGTTTTTTACGCGTCCGGTAACCTTTGGACGGCTGTCCCCACGGTGAAACCGGGTGCCGACCACCGGAACTTTTTCCTTCACCACCACCCATCGGATGATCAACCGGGTTCATGGCGACTCCACGAACTTTCGGACGGCGACCAAGCCAGCGACTACGACCGGCTTTACCCAAACTGATATTCTCATGGTCTCGGTTTCCGACTTCACCAACGGTAGCATAACATTCTGCCAGTACCAGTCTCATTTCACCGGAAGGCATTTTGAGGGTAACATATTTTCCCTCTTTTGCCATGATCTGAGCCGCTGTTCCAGCACCTCTTGCAATCTGACCGCCTTTTTTGGGTTTCAACTCAATATTATGAATTAAGGTACCGGCGGGTATATTTTTTAACGGCAGTGAATTACCGACTTTAATCGGTGCATCCAATCCGGAAACAATCACATTCCCTACTTGTAAACCATCGGGAGCGATGATATACCGTTTTTCACCGTCTTTATAATTCAGTAATGCGATGCGGGACGATCTGTTTGGATCGTATTCAATCGTTTTTACAACTGCTTCGATGCCATGTTTATCCCGCTTAAAATCGATCAGACGGTAGTTGCGTTTATGTCCGCCACCCCGTCTGCGGGATGTAATGCGTCCTCTATTATTACGCCCACTTGAACGTTTCAGAGGTACAAGCAAGCTTTTTTCCGGTGTTGTAGTGGTGATATCCTCAAATGTATCGACCGACATAAAACGCTGTCCCGGTGTTGTTGGTTTGATTTTCTTAATACCCATAAGCCTATACCGCGGTTTCTCCTTGATAGAAATCTATTTTTTCACCTTCTTTGAGTGTCACAATCGCTTTTTTCCAGTCAGAGCGTTTGCCACTCGTGCGTATCACTCTGCCACCGCTCCGGATGGTCATCTGTTTTAATTTCCCTTTAACATTCATAGTAGCGACTTTTTCAACTTTTACTCCGAATCGGTTCTCAACAGCTTTTTTGATCTCAATTTTGTTGGCTTGCGGATGAACTCTAAAGCCATACTTTCGTTCAGTTTCCTGCAGAGCATTTATTTTTTCAGTCAAAATTGGTTTAATGATGATTGTACCTTTAATTGACATCTCTCAATCCCTATTAATTTGCCAGAAGACGGTTATTTAATTTCTCAAATCCTTCTTTATCCACCAGAAGCACCTCGCAATCCAGCATATCATAAGTTGAGGCTCTTTCTGCTTCGACCAGCAGAATATTGTAAAAATTACGACATGCAAGGTACAGATTTTCGGTAAGCTCCGATGTAAGCAATGTGATTCGCTTATCTTCAATATTCAGCGCTTTTAAAAGCTGACGAATCGTTTTAGATTTTGCATCTTCAAGTCTAAAATCTTCCAAAACCTTTATTACACCTTCTCTGTACTTATAGGCAAGAGCGCTTCTCCGGGCGAGAGTTTTAACCTTTTTATTAATCTTCATCGAATAATATTTAGGCTTTGGTCCAAAGGCACGACCACCACCAACCCAGATAGGGCTTCTTCTGGAACCCGCACGGGCACCGCCACGACCTTTTTGCTTCCAGGGTTTCCGCCCGCCGCCCCGCACCTCTGCACGAGTCTTAGTGGAGTTGGTTCCCTGTCGAGAGTTAGTCATCTCGGTTTTCACCGCAAGATAGATCGAATGATCGTGAGGCTTGATGTCAAAAGATGGCGTTTTAAATGTAATTTTTTGATCGGATTCTAAACCGTCTTTTTTATAAACAATAAATTCTACGCTCAACGTTCCTGCCTCCGAATTGTTACTATGCCGTTTTTAGCGCCCGGAACGGCGCCCTTGATATAAAGTAAATTGTTATCAGAGTCGATTTTAATAATAGAAAGTCCCCTCACGGTTTTGTTATTGCCACCCATTCGTCCCGGCATTTTCATCCCTTTGATAACATGCGAAGGATACGCGGATGCGCCGATAGAACCGGGCGCGCGATGACGATCGCTTTGACCGTGGGTTTTGGGACCGCCCTTGAAATTATAACGTTTTACAACGCCTTGAAATCCTTTACCTATTGTAACGCCGGATACTTTTACTTCATCGCCTACTTTAAACAGGTTGACAGTAATTGATTCTCCAACATTTAAATGATCAGATTCAAAATCCCTGATTTCTGATAAATGACGGTAAGGTTCAGTGTCGGCTGCTTTGAAATGACCAAGTTCCGGTTTGCTTGCTCGCTTTTCCGGTTTCTTTTCAAAACCCAACTGAACAGCCGAATATCCATCTTTCTCAGGAGTTTTTACCTGTACAACCTGACAAGGTCCGGCTTCAACAATAGTGACGGGAATTAAATCACCATTCTGTTCAAAAACCTGGCTCATCCCTAACTTTTTACCAATAATTCCTAACATGGGTCCACTTCCGTTATACCTTTATCTCAATATCTACACCAGCAGGTAAATCTAATCTCATCAAAGCATCTACCGTCTTTGAGGTTGAATTCAGAATATCCACTAAACGTTTGTGAATTTTAGTCTGAAACTGCTCCCTCGATTTTTTATTCACATGAGGCGATCTCAATACCGTATATACAGTTCTCTGGGTCGGTAATGGTATCGGGCCAGAGATGATAGCGCCGGTTGATTTTGCAGTCGCCACAATCTTCTTGGTGCTTTTATCCAGAAGATTGTGATCGTAAGCTTTAAGACTAATTCTAATTTTTTGTCCAGGCACGGGTAACTCCTTACTCCAAGATTTCGGTTACGACGCCAGCGCCGACCGTGCGACCGCCTTCACGAATCGCAAAACGCAACTCCTTCTCCATCGCTATCGGCGTGATCAATTCTATCGTCACCGTGACATTATCGCCAGGCATTACCATATCTACGCCTTCCGGCAATTCAACTATTCCGGTTACATCAGTTGTCCGAAAATAAAACTGCGGACGGTAACCCTTGAAGAACGGCGTATGACGACCACCCTCCTCTTTCTTCAATACGTAAACT
>JAUVYH010000120.1 GCA_030603165.1 Fidelibacterota bacterium | reverse complement strand
GTGATAATCAAATTTTCCTTTTTGAAAGATTATGATACTTTCCAATAAGTTATCAGGATAAAAATACATTGGATACGGATTTTGAAGTAAAACACCACTTCTTTTACTTATTCGTAAATAGCCGTCAGGTTTTTTCCAAATAATTTTATCTCTATAATGAAAACCAATGCTTTGAAAAATTTTTATTGTGTCTGCTGTAATTGGATATTTCTGTCCGTTTACAAGCATATCATCGATATTCAATGCGAAAATTCTACCGTCTTGCAGAACACGATAGGCTTCTCTTGCCATCCGTTTTATTACACCAAGATATTGTTCGTAGTTTTTAAACAATCCTTTATAGTCAAACGGTGCATTAAAATAGGGTGGCGAAGTTACAATAAAATGAACACTTTCATCGGATAATTCTGTCATATTCATACAGTTTCCGAATATTACTTTGTGTTTAGTGTTCATTTTTTCCCTTTTCGCATATTACCGAGAACGTTAGTACATATCTACCGGTAGTCATATATCTACCTCTAGCATGAGTGTGAGGCATATATATTCTCCCATTTTCACTGTTAATGTCAACCTGCTTCCGAACTCTTATTGTTTCCGGTTTTGTTAACATTTTCATACCGATTTAGCTCCTGATTAGCCATTTTCTTAACAGGAAGTTATTCTTATCTCAGTAGTTTTGCAAATGTTATTTCCATCGTTAAAAAGAAGTTGCAGATTTTGATGCATTATCCCGATTCACCTTTTGAATTCCGTGTTTTCCTTTGCGTTAGCATGCTGATTAAAATAATCGCCGCAAACGCCAATAGGTAGCTGACGAATCTCTCCGAAATAATATCATTCAGCCCGGGTATATTTTTCCAGATGACGGTGCTTATCGAGCCGGTTAACATTCCACCGATAGCAGCTTCTTTCGTCACTTTCTTCCAGTAAATAATGCACAACAATACCGGACCAAAACTGGCGCCCAGCCCGGACCAGGCATAGGATACAAGCGAAAATACCAGATCAGTGGATGTATATGCCATGATAAATGCGATTATACCAACGACGATTGTGGATAATCTGCCCACGTTCAATAATTTTTCAGGTGACAGATCTCTCTTCCCGACTTTATGGATAAGATCTTCGGATATGGCTGAAGCCGTTACCAGCAATTGCGAATCCGCCGTGGACATCATTGCCGCCATTGCGCCGGATATCAGTATCCCTGCAAACCATCCCGGCAGCAGATTCGTCGCCATGAACGGCATTAAAAATTCCGGATCGGCAAATTTACCCGCTCCATAAAGGGCTACACCCATGACGCCCATGAAAAACGCCCCGAAGAACGCCGGTATCGCCCATGCAAATGCGATTACTCGACCCCGTTTTATCTCGCTGGAATCTCTGATAGCAATGAACCTGGCAAGCAGATGCGGTTGTCCGGTATAACCAAATCCCCAGCTCAGTCCGCCGAGCACCGCAAGCAATGCTACCATTCCGGTCTTTCCGCCGGACAATGAAAACATCGCCGGAGACAATTCAGCAAGATAATTATGATCAGCCTGCGCTAATTCTATTACTCCGACAATCGGTAATATCACTAATGTTAAAAACATTATTACTGCCTGAAACATATCGGTCCAGACGACAGCCCGAAATCCACCTAAAATCGTATAAAGAAGAATAATCCCGGCACCGATAAGCATGCCGATTAATTGCGGAATACCGAAGATAACATTCAGCACTTTCCCGGCGGCATTGAACTGAGCCGCCACATAAAATATAAAGAAGAATGTGATGATCAAAGATGAAATGATTCGCAGTAATTTCGTTTCGTCATTGAAAAAATTGGCGATTAAGTCCGGCAGTGTCAGGGAATCATATTTACCGGCTAATTCCCTTAACGGAACCGCAATGAACAGCCAGGAAATAATTATCCCGGCAAGACTTCCGAAAACCGCCCAGATTTCCAAAAATCCCACAGCAAGCGCAGCGCCGGGCAGCCCGATCAACAACCACGCCGATTCACCGCTTGCCCGCTCCGAGAGAGCAATTGCCCAGGCGCCTAACTTCCGGTCAGCCAGCAGATAATCGGCATGGGTCTTGTTTTTGCCGGCGCTTTTCAGACCGATAGCAAGGACTACTATCAGGTACGAAACAAGTCCGATCAAAATTGGATTCATAGTTGTTTACCCTTGATGAAATCTATTTTAATATCGTAAAAAAAGCGCTATTCCGTATTTTCTTATCAAATGTGTAAGTGGTTATCGCACGATTCTCATACCCGGTCTGCCCAATTAAATAATCTGCAAAATCACCGGAATTTCCCCTAAATTCTTTCAGAGCCTTTTTAAATCTAAATTTGTTCTGAAATGTAAAAATATTGTTACCTTCGATAGTATTCAATGTATCGATTATTTTTACTTTTGGTATGGAGTATCCTCTTTTTAAGACCCAGACAAATTCAACTAATACAATATCAGAAATAAAAATGGAATCTTTTTCATCTTCCGCTTTTTTAAACAAATTGTTAACAAGCGTAAATTGCCTTTCATCATCCCTGATAAAAAATCTAATCAGAATATTTGTATCAACTGCAATCATTCGACAAAACCTTTTCCGCTGCTTCATTCATAACAGCTTCATTCATTTTTTCAATTGAAACCGGTTTATCCTTTTTATATTGGCTTAACATCCCACCTGATTTTAAAATGGATTTTTCCGGTCTGTCAAGATAAACCTTACCATCATTGGAGACCTTGAAATTAATGGAATCTCCTTTTTGTAAATGTAAATAGTCTCTGATTTTTTTGGGAATAGTCACCTGACCTTTTGTGGTTATTGTTGAAATACTCATAACTGAATCCTTACTTTTTCAATAAATCTTCTGAAAATGTAAGGATTATATTTTAATTAACAAACCATTATTGATGGTTTCGCCCCAAAGGGATCTCTTTGAGATAAAAAGTGATTATACATGTCATCCTGAGGGAAGCGAAGCGACGAAGGATCTCGTCGATAATTGGCTGAGATTCTTCCCCGATAAATCGGGGTAAACTATCATCAGAATGACAGATTTTGTTCCGGCACATCAAAAATCAGCGCGAAGAAGAACAAAGATTAACCCCCGGATTTATTCAGGGGGTGAAGGTCGCGCACCATGTCTCCGACGGAAAGACCTGTCAGGTTTATTAGATCCTTCTACTTCAGATAGGTACAAGCGATTAAACCTGACAGGTCTAAGTCCCGCGCTGAAAAACCTTGAGTTAAGTTCTTTTCATAAATTCATGTCAGAATTAAAACCTCTAATAAGAACTTGACTTAAGTTTGTTAATCCAAATCTTTCCAGGGGGAGCGAATGTGTTTACAATACTATAGCCGCTACGCGGTATCCTCGTTTACCCGGATATATTTTGAACCATCGGCAGGATATCGCTTTTTCAGAAGTTGCCCGTATCAACGCTTGAGCATCGAAACAAGTGGTAAAGATTAACCCCCGGATTTATCCAGGGGGTGAAGGTCGCGCACCATGTCTCCGACTTTAGTCGGTATAGGTATCTCCGCTCCGGAAAATGTGATTATTGAAACTTCCCGGTAAAGACACTTTGTATTGGAAAGAAGTGTCGTCTGATTTATAAAGTTGAAATTACGTTAATAATTTGTCAAGATTGGCAAGAATGACTGCAAGGATACCAAATCCAACCGTGCCGTACCAGGCAGGTGTTCGTTTTTCACCAAATGCAACAACCGATGCAAGCACTCCTATCAATATGGCGATCATCCCGTTAATTGTAAAAATAAGCGCCGCGGGCAGTGCTGCCGCCAATCCCAGTAAAAACATTCCGACAATTGAACCACCGGCAGCCAGCGTACCGAGTCTAATTAAATCGCCGATCTTATTGGGTTTTGCTTTTTGAATAAGCACAAGGATCAGGCAAGTAATCGCCATACTGGAATACATTAAAAAGAAAATAGAAGATCGATACTCCACTAAATAAGTTAGTTCTGCCGAGCCGGGAATCAGTCTGGTCCCCAAATCTTTTATAATCACGAATGCCGTGCTGTTTCCCAATAATACGATCAATAGTGAACCTGCATAGATAAATTTATCTTGCCTGGATCTTTCTGATTTTGAACCTTTTTTTTCAGTATTCGGTTTATTCCCTAAATTCGAAGCAAATACGACACATAATATTCCGGCAACCAGCGCCGCGAACTGAAAGGGTAAAATCGTTTCGGAAAAGGCAAATGCAGAATAGATCACAACGATCAGAAAGGTGAGGTTCATTGCACACCATAAGGGTGATAGAGGTCCTCTGGAAAGGCTAACCTTTGTAAAGTGCATTGATGCGAGATTACCGAATGCTGAAATCACCGGCAAAAGTACCGCAAGAAGGGGCAAACTGAAAAAACTTTGCCAGTTTACCTGAACGCCGAAAAAGACACACCCGGCGATTCCCATACACATGGAAATATGCAATGGAATCACATTCCGTGACTGACCTATACGAAAGGTGATACCAATCAGCCCAAATCCGACTCCTGATAAAACCGCTAACATCACCGCACCATACATAAACCCCTCCTACTGCTCTTTAATCTTACTGAATATTCTCATTATGCCTATCCCAAAATGAATTGATCATATCTTTCATTTTCCGTTTTTCTTCCATAGAAGCAAACGACGCTGAAACGGCATTCATCTGGACATGTTTTATCTCCGATAATGACAAACCCTGATCCCGGATCAATATCTCATACTCATCCGATAGCGTTGATCCGAACATCGTTGGATCATCGGAATTAATTGTAACTAACAATCCTTTGTGTAATATATCTGCAAACGGATGTTCGCGATAAGACGGATAGACACCGGTTTTGATATTACTGACGATGCAAACTTCCAATGGGATTTGTTCTATTTGAAGATACTCTATTAATTCAGGATCTTCCACAGCCCGGACTCCATGTCCTATCCGTTCAATATCCAGATCTCGAATCGCTGACCAGATCGATTCGGGACCGGCTGCTTCACCGGCATGGGCAACAATATGAAAGCCCCGGTTTCTTGCTTCCCGGAAAACATCTTTAAATAGATAGGCGGGAAATTTCTGTTCACTGCCGCCTAATCCTATTCCAATTATTTTTTCATTTAAAAAAGGCGTGGCGTCATCTAAGCGACGGATTGATGTTTCGGCGCCATGATCACGACAGATATCAGCGATCAAACGGCATTTTATACCAAAGTCCTTCTCGGCTCGATCTACGCCAGCTATAGTTGCCGGAATGATCTCCTTAGCCGGGATTCCACTCTCGGCAAAATCCCAGGGTGAGAAGAAAGCTTCCGTATAGATTATATTTTGCTTTGCCAGAGCACCTAAGGTCCAATAGGTTGATTCCTCAAAATCGATTGGTTCTCTGAAAAACCTGTTTTTCCAGAACCATGTTTCTATAAAGTGTGGGAAATCCCTGAAAATAAAACGTTTTTTCAGATCAGCGATGTTTTTAATATCAGCATTTCCGCCATATTTCTGAACCAATTGAAATAAATAATTCAACGTAAAGGCACCTTCAAGATGCAGGTGCAATTCCACCTTTGGCATTTTTTCAATCGTCTCGCGAAGTGTCATATTTTAGCTCAATAGAAGACCAATATCTCTCACATCATATTCCATCTTTACATTTATACCTTTCATATTTTTTTTTATGAAGTAATATATAAAAATTTCCGGGTTCATCAAATTTCTTTGCATTAAATTCTTGTACAGGTAATGAAATATTAATATATTTTGACGTTATTTTAGATATGGAATTGTGCAGGGAAGCTCGTGAAAATCGAGCACAGCCCCGCTACTGTAACCGGGTACGCAACTACAATAACCACGGTTCTCTATTGAACTGGAAGGTGTGGATACGCGGACGATCCGGAAGTCAGGATACCTGATAATTTCATTCTAATCTGATTGCGCGGGCAAGTAATAGGATTAGAAAGTTGACTAAATTTTTCCTCACCAATAAAAAATCTCAATACACTATTTTATTTTCGGTTATTTTTATAATCAGCATTGGAAAAATTACGACTTTTGCTGATCCTGTAAGAATTGGTCATGTCGTTGACCCAAACGATAACCCTGTTTCATTTGTCACTATTCACAATATTTCATCGGATTTATGGTTAATCACTGATGAAATCGGCGAATTTATCATTCCACATAATTTCGTCCAAAGCGATTCAATTGAATTTGTCCGGATTGGTTATCAACGGATTTTTGAAGTCCTCCCATCCGATAAAAAATCATTTATAGTTACACTTCCCTTCGCTCCTGTAAATTTAGACAGCGTAGAAATATCAAAAAATAGCAGACATGGTTATCGATCAACTACCTTTGTATCCAAAATTACAATTTTACCCCAGATGGGATTTGTTGAATCGCGACAAGCATTTTCAGCAATCCCGGGGATTTATATAAAATCATATGGTGGTCCGGCAGGAATCAGCACACTAAGTCTGGATGGAGCACCTTCATCCCATACAAATATTTCCTTTGCAGGTTTTGATCTTACAAGCGCTCAAAACGGACAATTGGATATCTCTCAAATTCCTCCGACTTTAGTAAACAACATATTATACAATCCCACTATCAACGAAAAAAATCCCGAAATAAGTAATGCGGAAGGCAGTATTGAAATTCGTCCCGAATGGTCAAGAACCGGTTTTTTAATCAGCGCCGGCTCGTATGGACATAGATCACTTTCCGGAAGTATCAATCACCACTTCAAACGTTTCAAATGGCATTTTACCCTCGGGAAAAGACACGAAGAAGGAACTTACAAGGCTCGGAATCCTATTTCGAATTTGACATTCCGGAGAAAAAACAATGATTTCGACCAGGAATATTTCGCTTCAACATTTACAACTATTTCATCAAAGAAAACATTTTTCAACATGATGATAATGCAATCATATCAGCGAAGAGGTATTGCAGGATTAATTTGGTCTCCAACTCTCGATTCCAGGCGTAGTGATCGGCTCGGTATGATCGGTTCAAAATTTGGCTGGGTGAATAGAATGGGATATGGGTATTTCCAGTTTCTTTTCAGACAATCCAAAGAACATTATTCCAATCCGCAAAATAACATCAACGTTAAGCACAGTCTTTTCACATATCATGCTCTGTTAAAGCAATATGGTCAATTTACCGATAATTTGGATGTACTTCTCTATTTGGATTCAAAATATGATCTGATCAACAGTACTTCAACCAAAACTCATGACAGAGTGCAATACAAAACGATGGTATCTTCATCATACTTTCCATATACGAGATTATCTTTTCATCCCGCTGTGTCATTTAATTATTCAAACGATCAGTTTGCCAATTTCGATTATGATATAAAGATTAGATTTTATTCTAAAAAGCAGAGTAATTCAGTCTTTTTTAGCGCTGGAAAATTTTACCGCTATCCAACTTTTAACGACCTTTACTGGGAACCGGGAGGAAATCCTGATTTAAAACCCGAAAACACGAGTAACTATATTTGCGGAGCAAATTTTAAAATACTTGATGAAATCACGATCAGTAATTACCTGTATTACAAAGAAAGTAAGAATCTTATCCTCTGGACGCCGCTCCAATCTTATTGGCAGCCAAAAAATATACGACAAGCAATCCGCAAAGGCTTTAAAGTATTGCTGGCATGGGGAAGTAAAAATTTTCCGTTTTCTGCAAATTACAATTTTAGTTTTAATATCTCCGAGGATAGAACCCACGGCGATTATTACAAAAAGCCACTGCGGTATGCCCCAAAGTATTCACAGACACTATCACTTAATTGGCAGCCGTCTGCATTTTTATTCTATATTCAAATTTCTCATATCAGCGAACGAATCGCAATGTATAACTGGCCTGAAGATATAACTCTCAAACCATACACAGATATTTCATTCAGTTCGTCATATACAAGAAATTGCAATTTTGGATCAATAATTTTTACGACCGGAATAAATAATTTAACCGGAATTCCCTATGAAACATTATTAGGCTATCCGGAACCCGGTCGTTCATTTCGATTAACGATTACCTATGAGTATAATTAAAAAAAGAAAGGACTTACCAATGAAATTGAGATTAACGTTAATTATTTTGTTATTGTTTTCATTTGTTGCAGCACAACAATCAGCATTTGTCTTATGCGAAGGAAACTTTAATAGCCTGAACGCATCCTTGTGGTCAATAAATTCCGATCATTCTGAAATCACAGGTCCGATTCACTGGAATCCACCGGCTGATCCATTAGGCGATACCGGACAATCTGTTTACGTTCATAACAATAAACTTTATATAGTAATGAATAATTCCAATACAATAGAGATAGGCGATATTTCCAGTGGATTTCAGTATGAAGCTACAATCGATGTTCCTTCTTCCGGACCTCGAGATATAGAAATTATCGAAAATACTGCATATATATCATGCTGGTATTTAAATGGAATTCTTCTTGTCGATATCAATAATTATAAAATCACCGACACATTATTTGTGAATGGTCTCCCGGAAGACTTATTATACTATAATGATAAGTTATATGCATCGATCACTATGAATCCGGATCGGTCCGCTTCCGATAAAGTAATTGAAATTGATATATCAAATGAAGCTCCTGTGATAACCAATACTTTTACAGTTATAACCGGACCGGGACAGTTACTTGTTTATAATCAATCACTTTTCGTTTCCAGCGTTTATTTCGACGCGCAAGGGACGTATAGCGGAATATCGAAAATTGATCTGAATACCGGGGAAGTGACGAGCAAAGATTACGGCATTTATCCGTATTTCGGCATGGACATCTCCATTTTTCAAGGAAATATCTACCTGGTTTGTGAAGGAGGCGCTGTGCCTTTGAAAGAAGACCTTGCAATTGATTTGGAGAAAAAGATCGGCAATTTATCCGGCATCATCTATTCCATGAGTGCTTTTAAGGATCATCTCTTTTTCGGTTTGAGCAATTATATTGCCCCCGATACGGTTATTATTTTGGATACGCTGGGCAATCAAGCGGCAACTTTTAAGGTAGGTGCATGTCCTGGTAGTTTTGCTTTTTACGAACCTTCTCAAAATCATTTAGATGATGCTGTTAAAGCCGTTTACAGCCATTCATTTTCACTTGGCAAAAATTTCCCCAATCCTTTTAATAACGTCACTTCTATTCCCTACCGCATCGAAAAGGAATCGAAGGTAAAAATCTCGATATATAATCTACTGGGACAACATGTCATCGATCTGGTTAATTCATATCAGGTCGGAGGAGAATATTTAGTTACATGGAACGGTATCGATAAAACCGGATTGTCAGTCGCAAACGGACTGTACTTCTGTATGCTTGAAGGAAAGCAATTTCGTCTTATGAAAAAAATGATCTATTTAAAATAGCATCAAGATTTCATAATAATCATCACGCCTTGTTTTCTTACTCGTTACAAAGCCCCGGCTTTGTAATGTACATTTCATCCTTCGCCGGCATTCCCAAGCTGGGGACAGTGAAATAAAGAAAAAGATTTCACGTCCTAAAGGCTTGGGAATGAGCAATGTACTGGAGATTGTGTCAAGGACATCTCTTACGAAAAGGATGAGTTGTTTACGATGAAAGCCAAGCCTGTAAAAATCATTTAACCTCACGAACAACAGTTTTATAAACAACATTTTTATATTAACTTATTCCGCTTTTTAAACGATTCAATATTCGATAAAATTTATAAAAGGAAATCCGGAATGATCATTGAATCTATTGTAACTGGTTCATTTATGGAAAACGCCTGGATTTTAGGTGATGAAGAGAGCAAACATGCCATCATTTTCGATCCCGGCGACAATGTCTCAAACATCATTGGAAAAATGAACGAACTGGACCTGACGCCGGTATTTATTCTAAACACACATGCCCACCCCGATCATTTGGGCGCCGCCGCCGAATTGCAAAAACGCTTTGATCTGCCCTTTGCCATTCACGAAGATGAACTGCCAACCTTTAATTCTGCAAAAGATACCGCTCAATTTTTAGGTCTGTTGAATTTCCAGCTACCGGAGCTTACAACATTTTTAAGTGACGGTCAGGTTTTAGAGATCAACAATCTCCATCTTCAGGTTTTACATACACCGGGACATACACCGGGAAGCATTTGCTTTTTGACCGGAAAACATCTTTTTTCGGGTGATACGCTTTTTCAGG